>CANJQG010000083.1 GCA_947476405.1 Thiotrichales bacterium | reverse complement strand
TCAGCCCAACAGCATTGACAATTCTTCAAACTGCAACTACATCATCATTTGCTCGTACCACCGAAGGAACATTTGAAGCACCAACAAATACAAAATTTGTCGGTACATTGAATAGCACAATGAGAGTTTATGTAAATCAGTATGCAAGTGATGCAGATCCAATCTTGATGGGTTACAAAGGCCCGACAGAAACAGATGCAGCGGCTTACTACTGTCCTTATATTCCATTAATGAGCGTTGGTCCAGTTATGGATCCACAGACTTTCGAGCCTGTAGTTTCGTTCATGACACGTTATGGCTACTTGGAATTGACCAATACAGCAAATTCGTTTGGAAATGCCGCCGATTACCTTTCGAAGGTGGGGATCAATTCGGCCACGTTAAAATTTTATTGATCAAGTTGGAAGTATTATAATAGGTACTTCCCTTGTAGAGATAGAAATACAAAAAGCCCCGCTAATCCGGGGCTTTTTCTTGACTATACTACAATTTTATGTTATTATACCAGTATGAATCAACAATTTTATAGTATTTATTTAAAACTATGCGGTGAAAAATCGTTTGAAGAATTTTGCGTGCTAATCGCAAAATTTGGAAAGATTATGGTCCCTGCTTATTGTGGTGAGCTCAACTATACCACTGATGAAATTTCTTATAAGATTTATGAGAATGCAACAGTGAATAATATTTCGTACAGAAGCTCTGCCCAACGGTATTGGGAAGAAGAGGTCGGTAACAGAGTAGAAGCTAACCGGATATTTCAATCGATTGATACTATCGCAGCATTGAGTTAAAAGATGAGTGAGAATAGAAATAATAAGTACCTTACTGAAGAACGATTATCAGGTATACTAGGTATTTTTTATAAAGATGTGGAAATTATCAGGGATAAGTGCTTTCCCGGTCATCGCTTTCGCCCGGATTTTTATATACCGGAATTAAAATTAGTAATCGAATTCGACGGTCATCTTCATTATACGGAAGCAAGGTATGTATTGAGTGATAAAAACAAAGAAAAGACACTCGTAGATGCTGGAATAACATTAGTTAGAGTTCCGTATTTTATTCAGTTGAACACACGTGTTATTTCATATTTACTCAATATAGACTATGCATTTACTCAAGTGTATCCTCATGGATTTATTGATAAAAAAGTTGTACTGCCTGCCGACTACTGCGAAATAGGTATAGAACGGTTTATTAACGATTTAGAGAAATTTTCATTCATAAAGAGTGAAATCATACTGTCCATTAAAAGTAAGATTACTTCATTACAAAATCAGAACTTAGTGATACCACAGAGCCTGGCATACTTAGTAAATTAACAGTAGCAGATTTAAGAACAACCAACCATGCCCTTCGGGGCATTTTTTGTGATCGTGATTTCCTAATACTTTCTGATAAATATATAAAACATTGGGAACATTAAATGTCGCAAATAACTAAAATTCAGGATGGTGTAACAACATACCGATCTGCCGACCCGACAGAGGCATTACAATTCAATGTAGATGGTGAAATCAGCGTTAATGGGGTCGGGGTATCTCCCGACGGGATCATTTCAACCACAGTGGGTGGTAATTTACTCATAACAACAAACGGCAACGGAAATATAACTATCGCACCAGGCGGCTCCGGCGTACTAACCTTAGCAGGCTACAGTGGCGGAAGTAGCTCAACTACATTAACCGGTGATATTACGGGAACAGGTACAGGCACTGTTAGTACAACTCTTGCTGATACAACAGTTTCCCCGGGCACATATACACACGCAACAATTATTGTAGACAGTAAAGGTAGAATAACATACGCAGAATCAGGCGCCGCAGGCGGAGTTTCGAGTTTCAATGGCAGAAATGGCGCAATCACATTATTATATTCAGATGTATCAGATGTGATGCCGCTCGGTGGGGTGACCGTGCCTAATTTCTCATTGAGTGAAACAGGCCCTATACAGGACAGCTCTACAAGTTCATATTTTGTTGTGCCAAATACACTGCCAGCAGGATGGAATACGCGGTCCGGACGGTGTACCTTAGAGTTTGAATTATATATAAATAATTATTTTTCAGCCAACCCAAGCGGACATTTTTCGATAGTAACACGGCTAGATGCGTCAGTTGTAGCGACCGATATAGAGGGCACTGGCGCGACCTTTGGTAATTTTACCAGTGCAGCAATGACAAATGGCGTTACTGTAAATTATACGCCATCCGCGGTATTAGAAAGCTGGTGTACCACAACAGGCCCCGGGGGACTTGTGAGCTGGTTAATTGGTAATACAGAAACCCCGAATAACAAACCATTAAGAGATTCGGGTACATATAAGATTTTTGTAGAATCCGCTCAAATGGAAGACAATGATCGGTATATTAGATATCGTATATACGAATGGGTATCAGCAAAATACATATGGCAGTTAATGCATGATACCGGCGATGTGTTGGACCCAAATATCGGCTATGCTGATCTAACAAATCATGGATTAGATTTTGCTCAAGTCTCCGCAAGTAACTCATCGGCGTGGTCATTGGACTTCTCTAATATTAAGTGTACATGGGGACCTCCACACGGCTCAAATTCGGAATTATCATCGAAACTTAATAAGACTGCTGCCACTATAGTAAATTCTGTAGCCACAGTAAGTGGCACAAGCCAATTAGCCGTGGCTGGAACACAATATGCTTTATCTAATGGTTCCATGACTACAGTTACTTTACCTGCCAACCCAGTTGAGGGCGACACGGTGTGGGTAACTCCAACGAATGGGCTAAATACAAATGTGATTGCCAGGAATGGTCACACAATTATGGGATTAGCTGAAGATATGATAATAGACACGCCATTTACAACAATAAGATTGAGATATGTAAATGCTTCTTGGAGAGCAGTATGAGTCTTTCTTCTCAGTTTTCAATGGGTAGTAGTGGCTATAGTGGTAAGAGCGGCACTTCCGGCGGCATAGGATCAAGCGGTTTTAGTGGTAAGAGCGGTTACAGTGGCATTACCGGAGCAAGCGGTTACAGTGGCATTACCGGAGCAAGCGGTTACAGTGGCATTACCGGAGCAAGCGGTTACAGTGGCATTACCGGAGCAAGCGGTTACAGTGGCATAAGTGGAT
>CANJQG010000082.1 GCA_947476405.1 Thiotrichales bacterium | reverse complement strand
TTTCGTTTTAACAATCGCCATAAATAAAATCCTTAGTTTGCCAACAGAATATTTTTAATTGTTTGCGCGTTAAATTCACTACCACGCCTGTTTTTAAAACCAAGTTCAAACAGTTTTGCCGCGATTTTACGAAGTGATAATCCCAACGCTTTAAATCCCTTGACCGCTTTGATTAGCGCAGTTTCAACGGTGTTTTCGACTAAATGCACATTGTCATTATCAAGCGACTTGCCATAAGGAATAGAACCCGTGCGTTCGCCATTCGCCTTTTTGTGTTGTAACGCCGCGCTGGTACGTTCACTCACTTGGTCACGTTCAAATTCAGATAGCACGGCTAACATTCTGAAAACCATTTTGCCCGCCGCCGTTGTGGTGTCTATCTTTTCACTCAAACTAACCAAGTCCACGCCCTTTGTTTGTAAGGTATCTGCTATCTCTATGGTGTCCTTTGTTGACCGCGCTAATCGTGAAAGTGAGTACACAATTAATGCACCGCCATTCTCACAGGCATTCAAAGCATCTTGTAATCCAATTCGGTTATGCGTGGACTTGCCACTGATACCGGCATCGGTGAACACACCCTTTACTTCGTAATCATTCAATTCACACCACGCCCGCGCTTTGCTTTCCTGCATTTCAAGTGAAACACCATCAATCGCTTGATTACTGGTAGAAACTCTTAAATAGATAATTGCTTTCATAGTGTTCACTCAATTGGTTAGTCGGTTAAGGTGTGACCATTATACATAAATACAAAAAAATAAATACAAATTTTGTAAAGTAATGAGTGTAACTTTACATAATCCTTAATTGATACCCACAGCGCGGGCAATCGTTGTTGTTTTAGCCTTTCTTTGTGTGTGTCATTTTGCTGTGTCAAATTTCACGCAACCCGTAACGCAACTAAAAACAGTTGTGACATTTGATGTATTGCCATTATGGAAACAGTTGTCATTTGAATTTAATAACACCAAGAAAAGGATTGTTGAGAATTGCTTTTGAACAATCGCTTTTACCAGTGCGATTGATTGTTGGGATTCGGTACGAAGTGAAAAGGGTTAAGGGTTTGTTCTATGTCGTGTTCTATGGTGGTAGAACACGTTAAACCCTTGTATATCGCGGATTACAGTGTTTTTGTTCTATGTGTTCTATGTGTTCTATGTTTTTAGCGACTAGCGTGTAAGTCATTGATTTTTAATTTTGTCCAAAAAAAGTGTCGCATATAGGTAGAACATAGAACAATCTTATTATTATTGCTTTATAACCCTTGTATAGCGCGGCTTTAAGGTTGTTCTATGTATGGTAGAACAACATAGAACAACATAGAACAACGTTACTGAGCCAACGAATACATCTTGATAGGCTTATCACCAACGCTATACGTTATTTTTAGAACACCTTGATTAACCATGTCGTTAATCGTTTCACGGATTAAATCGGATTTATTGCCTGTGTAATCTTTGAAAGGTAGTGAGCATGATTTTTTTTGAATGATGTTGCGCTCTGTGCGTGGATTATTGCCATTCTCAAACAGTGAAATAATCGATTTAAATTCTGCTTTTAAGCCCGTTATTCCTTTATCCTTACAAAGTGCCAAGACCGATTCAATCATGGCATTAGCAATGGTTATTGCTATTTGAACGCAATCAATATCAATCATTAAATCTGTTTCTTTGCCACTGGTTAAGTATAAATTCGCCGCTATTTTCATTATCTGCATATCAACTTTGCCCGCAATGCCGCGCAATAATTCTGTTGAATAAAGCCCGTTATCCCTTAAATGGTGTTCAATACTATTGCGATAATGATTGATTAATTGCCAGCCATTTTTACAAATAACCAATTCATTTAAATCATTAAAATCTGTTTGCGATTCAATCGCATGGTTAGCGAACTGACAAATTGAATTATATTCATTGATTAGCTCATGATTAATCGGATTAGTATTTTCAAAGTTTCTATTGCCTAGATTATGATTTTCTGCAATAAATAAAAATCGTTCGGCTAAACCCGTGCCATTACTAGAATTTAACACAGTTTCAATACTACCTTTTTGAGCAAAACAAACTACAGCACCGTAAGCAATACCATTAAAACCATCTCTACCTATACGCTGTGAACCAATATGTTCACCACGAAAACCCGATAATAACAAATCATTATTCGATACCTTACCATTACCATAACTAGCACCGAATAACGAATTAAATAGCCCTTGCTCACTTGATACGGCACTATAAGCACCATTACTGTTAATTAATCCCTGTTCTAAGGCTTCGGGCGTGGAATTAGTCGAGAATAAAACAGTGGCTAAAATACGTTTTTGAATCGCTATTTGAGATTCAATATATTCACTATCATCATTCTTTTCATTCTTTTTATTCAACGATGACAATGTTTTTTTGGCAGTATCTTTTACGTTTTTGTTAATCTCAAAGAATGGCTTTTGAAAAATGCTTAAACACCGTGTTTTTGCGGTTGCAGGCGGTTGCTCTGCTACAACGTACAAACCAATTGAAATGGAATCGCCATGCTGATAAGCCACGCGCCAATTACGACACGCCATTGAACTAAAAACACCTAAACCCATTAAAAAAACCGTGTGCGCGGGTAAGTAAGTCGCTTTTGATATTGAAAGCGATAATTGTTTTAATAAATGGGTTTTATCGACACACTCTAAAAAATTAACCATACAATAATGCTTTTCATTATCTAAAACGTCATTATACGAAGTATTAGCAGTGGAATTAACAGGCGTGGTTTGCGAAGTATTAAATGCACTGGTAGCAGTCGGTTTATGGATTGTTTCAATAGGTTCACCATATTCATTACAAAGCGGCATATCCGAATAATTGGGCATATCATTAATATCAAGCGCGGGCGTATCATTAAACACAACAGAATGGCTAATTTTAGCCTTACTTTGTTGTGCCATATATTCACGTTGATTATCTTTAGTAATACCGAATAAATCGCCTATTGCCTTAATTGCACTATTCCGATTACCCGCGTGTTCATAATAAACATATAAATCAAATGAATCGCCATAAGTGCCGCCATTACTACAGGCTTTACCGATTGCACTATCGCTTGAATGATGACTGAACCATTTATTTTCTTTGATCGTTACGCCCGCGTT
>CANJQG010000081.1 GCA_947476405.1 Thiotrichales bacterium | reverse complement strand
TCAAATTCACGCTGCTCTTTGCGATTGCGTTTTGGTGGAATGACAGGTTCAATGCCCCATGATTTGACGTTGTTAACAATTTCGTCTGTATCGTAGCCTTTATCTGCCAACAGATAATCTGCGTCAATTCCTTCTATGAGTTTTGAAGCTTGAGTGCAATCCGCAGTGGTACCTTCCGTAATAAGTATTCTGACTGGCATACCATGCGCATCCACGGCCAAATGTAGTTTTGTGTTGAGCCCCCTTTTGTGCGACTCATCATTTGATTTCCGCCTTTTGCTCCCGCTGCATGGGGATGAACCTTGATATGACTTGCGTCTATCATCAACCATTCATAATCAGGATCTTCAATAAGTCTTTCAAGCAAACCTTCCCAGATGTCCTTATCACGCCAGCGACAGAAGCGTCGATGTGTATTCTTCCAGTCGCCATAATCGGGTGGCAAATCACGCCAGGGTGCTCCTGTGCGCAAAATCCAAAATACCGCATTGATAAAGAGGCGATTATCCTTTGCAACCCCGCCCCACACGCCTCCCCGTCCAGGCAGGTGCGGTTCCAATAGGTTCCACACTCGATCACTTATGTCATGCCGCCTGTGCGCCGCTTTCTCTGTCATTTTTTATCCCCGCTTTTAACCATAAACAAGGATAAGTATATCATGCTTTTTACCTTGTGACGACACTATCTAGGTATTCTTGCGCACAAAAATTTATAACGTTTTGTAATGCCTCCTTGCCCGCAACCCGTACATGGCGATGAGTCATGATTCCTTTCATGGCATTTGATGCTTGTATTGCTAAATTTCGCTCATTAATGGCGAGCATTTTTTTGACGGTTGCAATGGAATTTTTGTTCATATTTTCACTCGTTTTGATAATGGGGTTCCAAGCCTTGTTCTATCTAGAAAATGGCTGCATATCACTCAAGTTTCATGAAGATTGCTAAGAATTTCCTGGCACTCATTAAACTCCTCTATGGCCGCCTGTAAGCGCTCTAAAAGTGATTGCTCAATTTCAACCTCTTTTCCACCATAATTCTCGTGAATTTCAAAATCATAGACGGGATACCGCTCTTCGGATGAAATCCAAATTTTTTTAATTTCTTGCGTCATAATTTAAGTCCTTAAGCCCACTGATTAATATGCATTTCTTCGTGCCTATCATTTATTAATTTATGCTTTGCAATTGCGCTATTGCAAGTTGAGTGGTAGTCTCTGTAGTAATAAGATTTTCTTGGTTGGCTTCCATAATATCATTCATTTTAACATAAGAAGCAGCATCAAAAGAAATGGGGGTCGAAACCACCATTCCAAAGGCCAAGCTTCCTAGGGTTAAACCTAATAATGAACCAAATACCATAGCCCCTATTTCCGTTCTCCAACAATAGTAAAAGCCCGCAAAGATGCCTATTATTAGGGCAAAAACCAAGCCTATCGCTATACTAGCTTGAATTATTATCATAATCGCCTCCTGTCCAAATGTGCCCCACCTCTTAGTAACCCCATCTTAACATATTTGGCCTGTTTTTCGACAGTACGGAGTTGTGACAGGCCATAATGCATCATGAATATATCGGTAATCATCCAAAACTTTTGTGCTGTAATCAAGATTGAACATGGGGGTATGTGAGTGATAATCCCCAATAGCCTCATCTAAATTGGCATTATTTTTAATGCACTGGCTGAGGATCCATGTTCCAAAATCAATATTTTTGCATGAATCGTACTGTATTTCATTCAAATTATACCCTCTTTGAAGAATCTCATTTGACCATGATGAATTAACTTGCATTACGCCTAAATCAAAGGTGCCATTTTTATTAGGCATAGCCATTCCGTTTTTCCCACCCTCCACTGTGATAATTGCAAGAATTAACTCAGCGGGTACTGCATATTGAACGGCAGCTTGATTAATACAGGACAAAGATACATCATGAAAAAACATAATCATTGCTTAGCCCACCCCTTTTTATAGCGATATGCGCTGATTGAACTTAGATAGACGTCATTTTCAAGCTTTTTATCAATTCGCTCTGACCGTTCAGCTAGAGATTGTTTAACCCCATACTCTACAATTGGGAGTTTTTTACTTTCATCATATTGAAAAAAAATGGGCAGGGATGACTCAATTTTTTGAAGAGAGCAGCGGCCGCCCACTTTGAAGCTTGAAATATTGGCTGAAAGGTATGGCTTAATTTTTCTTTGTATTACAAGCTTTTCATCCTTGGCCATTTTTTTTATTAAATCTAGCTGCAGGGTGATGTGTCCGCCCTGCCCTATCTTCAATAACCTTTGAGCTGCCTCTTCCTGCGTTATGACAATATTAGATGAGCCTTTTGCTTTAGACCAGCTGATCCGTCTAGGATGGTACTCAATGTATTGCAAGTGCCTTGCTACCTGTCTGGTTTTGAGGCCTGGATAGCCAGATTGTTCTAAAAGTTTGGATGCGGTTTTTTTTGTCTGATACGCTTCAGATTTCCGATATTGAGTTACCGCGCTTTTAAAGTGATCTTTGCTAGTGTTAAGTTGCTTCAAAATTTCTATCGTTTTAACTGTGCAAGCAACGGCGCCTGCGAAACTAAAAGTTTCAGAAGGACTTAAAAGATCATCTATAGTTTGACGCCTTATTGCCTCGATTATTTTAATTCGATTGCCATCGAAGCCTGATTGTTCTGTATTTTCTGCCCAAACAGGCAAAGCTTTAAGGTCAGTTTGGATGTGATAGGCTAGCAAGCATAAATCAGACTGTACCTGTTCATAGGCAGTTTTTATAGCATCAACATGCTCAAAAAGTGAATCCAATTGGCGCCCCAGCGCACTTTTCAATACCCTCAGTGTATCATTAATTTAGCTCGTAAGCAACTATAAGGAGAAAACCGAATGGAGCCGCATTTCCGGGAAAATGCGCGCTAAAATTTGCTTATATTATATGATGGTTACGAGCTAAATTTGCATGTAGATGTGCATAGCTGCATCTACATTCTCACCATGCGGGATGCTCTATGACTAAAGATGAAGGCAATCCAAGCATGGCAGACCCTATACTTTAGAGTTAAGAATTTCATATAATAGGGCCTCGCTGAAAAATTGTAACTTTGGGAGCATAATGAAAAAGATCACAATACCGCTGTTAATACTCTGCGCTTTAGGGAAAGCTTGGGCATCTCCAACTAATTCATGCTCGGTTTTGCCTCAGCAAAGCGGATATGAATCTGCCGCTATTTTACATATTTGGCCCTCCCATAGATTAAACATTTCAATGCAGTACCCAGATGGATCAATTTATAAATATGAATTTATCACTGATCAATATGGTGGTGTAATGTACTGCGTCCTTAAGCAAGACTTTAATGTAAATAATCCAGTAGTGACGGTTATTGTCACAGATCAACAATCTGGGGAAACTTATTATAATGGTGAGATAAACTACTTAAATGGGGTTGCTACCTGCACGGCAAACAGCAATGCTCCTTCTGGAATGAGCTGTAATGATGTTGACTAAAAAATAATATGCACAATGTCATGATATT
>CANJQG010000080.1 GCA_947476405.1 Thiotrichales bacterium | reverse complement strand
TATTGATATTGAGTCGTACGCGGTAGGTCCAGTTGCACTTGAACTTACGCTCCTAGAATTATGGCTAGGATCATTGGGCAAATTCAAAGAAGGGTATTTTACGGTGAATGCTTTATGGCCTGAAGAGATTGAAGAGGCGCGGGAAGTGTATCGATTTTTCTTGTTCTTGTTATATGATTGCCCAGAGCAAGGCTTAGATGCCTGTATTTATTCGAATGCAAAATTCCCGCAGGCAGATAGAGTGAGAGCGAGATTGATTTCGCCAAGATTACGCCCGCCGGGGTATCCAGGTTTAAAATAAAGTGAAAAAAATAAATTAATTAGACCTTATACGGAGTATAAAAAATGACTGAAAAATATGAATGTGAAGTGAGTAAAGGTGGTTCGCAAGGGTTAGATCTTTTAGATTTATCATTTAATCCAACCACCATGTCCTTTATGAAAAATAATGCCATTAAACCGGGCATGAAGGTGCTCGACGTTGGTTGTGGCACGGGAGTTATGTCGCGCTGGTTGGCAAAAGAGGTGGGGCCTACTGGAAAAGTTGTTGCTATTGATAACAGTGAGAATCAATTAGAAGCGGCGAGACTGGCGTCCCAAGGGTCTGATTTTGAAAACATTGAATATAAATTATTGTCTGTTTATGATATTTTAGATTTGAAGGAAAAATTTGATTTAATCTATTGTCGTTTCGTTTTACATCATGTCCATTCCCCTCGCAAAGCTATTAAATTATTCTATGAGGCATTGAACCCAGGCGGAATTTATGTAGGTGAAGAGGGGCTTATCAGTGCTGGTTTTGCTTATCCCCCTTCGTTTGCCTGGACAGGGTATGAGGTTCAATTTGATCAAGCTAAAGAAGAAGATGGCAAAGGCAGAGACGGTGATTTTGGGATGAAGCTCTATTTTTATTCAAAAAAAGCTGGCTTTGATATTTTGGCTTGCCAGTTGGTTCAACCGGTTCTCTGGGAAAAAGAGAGAAAGGCTTTGTTATTGTATGGCCTTAAGGAATTTAAAGCGACGGCTCTTGAGCAAGGCATGACAGACGCTGAATGGCAAAATAAATATAAAGAGACTGAGCGTCTGATTGAGGATGACAATCAAATGATCGCTTTTTCCCAAAGTTGTCAGGTAGCGGCGAAAAAACCATGACCGATAAAATCTTGGCAAATAAAAGAAATATAATGCGTATGTTGCCATTATTTTTAGTACTCTTTATTGATACGCTTGGGGCGGCGTTTATTATTCCACTTCTTGCCCCTCTGTTTATTGATTCAACAACCAGTATTTTACCGGCAAGCGCGCAATATGGTATGCGAA
Source organism: Thiotrichales bacterium (assembly GCA_947476405.1). GTDB lineage: Bacteria > Pseudomonadota > Gammaproteobacteria > Francisellales > CACEW01 > JAJZUD01. Next base: position 2,293 of record CANJQG010000080.1, on the reverse strand, counting down.
CTTTTTTGTACGGTTTAACTTTAGGGATCTATTCTATTGCTGCTTTTTTTGGCGCTCCCATTCTCGGTGATTTGTCTGACAAAATTGGGCGCAAAAAAATACTGTTACTTTGCTTGGTTGGCGCCTGTATAGGTTATTTGTTATGTGCCGTTGGGGTCGTTACGCATTCAGTTTCTTTGTTGGTATTGGGCAGAATTATTGATGGTTTTACTGCCGGGAGTTTGTCGATTGCTCAAGCATCTATTATTGATGTGAGTTCAAAGGCAAATAAAACTAAAAATATTGGATATATTTTATTAGCTATTTCTCTTGGTTATATGTTGGGGCCACTAATTGCAGGGACTTTATCGAATCCTAGATGGGCAACATGGTTCGATCTAACAACTCCGCTGTATTTTGCGGCTATACTATCATTTTTTAATGTATTATTTTTAATTTTTTGCTTCAAGGAAACCTATATCCCCCAAGAGAAAAAAACCATCCACTTGTTGGCCGGTTTAACGGTGTTTGCTTCAGCATTTAAAATCCCTTCTATTCGAAGTCTAATGTTTGGGTTTTTATTTTTACAGCTTGGATGGGCAACTTTTGTGCAATTTATTGGCTTGTTTCTAACCTTAAAATATCATTTTAGTGCGAATGAGGTTGGTGTGTTTTTGGGCTGTGTTGGTGTTGGATTCACCTTGGCCTTTTGTTACCTTTTGGAAATTGTCACTCGTTATTTCCCTCTGCTTAAAATAGCGGTAGTCTCGATTAGTATGATAGCCTTGTGTATTCTGGCTATTCTGAGCATTGATAATGAAATATCTGTCTGGGTTCTGTCTATCCCTGCGGCTACTGGGCTGGCGATAGCTTTTTCTGTACTGACTAGCCTATTTTCAGATCAGGTCGATAAAGATAAGCAGGGGTGGATAATGGGGCTGACTGGAGCGATTGGCGCCTTTTCGTTTGGGATGACAGGGTTGATTGCGGGAATTATGGTTGATTTTGGTGTGACGATACCCATTTGGTTTGCATTTGTTTGTCTTGCTGCTAGTGCGTTAACGGTATATTGGTCCGGAATGCGAAAAGCTAAATCACAAGTATAAGACCTCCGAGGAGATCTATTTAAAATGAGGCTTTATTCTGGATTTAAAGACAGTTTTTAGAGGGTGTAGATTGGATGTCCTCTAGATTCAATTTCCGCAGGCGGATAGAGTAAGGGCAAGGTTGATTTCGCCAAGATTACGCCCGCCAGGGTATCCGGGTTTAAAATAACGCTTTTTAGGAGAGACAATTATGGCGAAAATCATTTTTCTCATGGGTGTTAGCAGCACAGGAAAAACTATGCTGGCCAATGAACTTGTGCGCCAGCTACCCGAGGAAAACTTTATTATTGATGGGTTTGACCACGCTGTGGAAAAATTAGATAAAAAATATTGGCCTACCGGCGAACTTCACCGTGAAGGATTTTATTATATTGATGGGCCTGACGGTCCTCAAATGCAAAGAGGCCCAGTGGGAGATGAATTTTTAGAATCTATGGTTGCAGATATTATACGAAAAGCACAATACGGTAAAAATATTATAATTGATTACGTTCCCCCGGAAGAAGATATTGCGCGATTTAAAAAAGAGCTGCCTGAGGCAAAATTTATTACAGTTGGATTAAAGCCGCCAATTGAATGGGTTATTGAAAATGAAAAAAAACGAGGGGATAGAAAAGTGGGGATGGCCGAACAGGACTATAAGCATTTTTACCGTGACAAGCAGTTTGATATAACACTGGATACAAGCAAGAATACACCAACAGAATCAGCGGAAATAATAAAAACTTTTATTGATCGCTTAAAAGTAAATATGAGAAATAAGTTATGAATACATTGAATACCGCTTATGAATTATCTCCTGCTACAAGTACAGAAGCAGAAACGCTCAATGATAAAATTAATGCCTTTGTTGCCGAGCAAGTTTCATTTGATGGCGATACTGAAGTTTTGAAAGATTATGTTATCAAAGAAAACGGCTTAATTATTGCGGGCATTAGAACTTGTTTTTATCTAGGAGAATGCTTGGCTATTAACGTACTTTTTGTCGATGAAAATCATAGGAATAAAGGGTTAGGCGCTTTATTAGTTAAGCAAGTTGAAGCTGATGCTAGAGTTATGGGAGCCAAGCTGAGCCATTTAGATACATTTAATCATCAAGCAAAAGATTTCTATCTAAAGCATGGTTATGAGACCTTCGGTGTTCTTGAGAATTGCCCTGCTGGACAAAAACGTTATTTCATGAAAAAAACATTATGAAATTTTAGGAG
>CANJQG010000079.1 GCA_947476405.1 Thiotrichales bacterium | reverse complement strand
GGCTTTTTCAGCCTGAAATTTTATCTATTTTTTAAATATTCTTTCAAATGGATTAAATTTTTACGAGACATCAATAGCTTCTGGATCAAGTCGCATCAAGGATTGCAGCGATATTGTCCAAAAACAAGGTCTACGTACACATCAGGCCTCATGCGAGAAAAGCTATCGGCCCCAGATCAAAAGTCGCCCAGCACGAATGATTTGATTGCTTTAATGATTGAACAGATTGATGACACCACTTTAATGGGTTTAAGAGACAAGGCCTTATTACTTCTCGGTTTCGCCGGGGGCTTTCGGCGATCGGAGCTCGTCAAAGTAAAGTTGGATGATCTAAAAATCCACGCGCAAGGCATGGATGTTTTTATCCCCACCAGTAAAACCGATCAAACCGGCCAGGGAAAAACAAAACCCATTTTACGAGGAAAAGACTATTGTCCGGTGCAAGCAGTTCAAGAGTGGATCTCGGCAGCAGGGCTCGCCGAAGGCTATCTCTTCAGAGGCATTATCCATAAAACAGGCCAGCTTCGCCCTTCTTACAATGATCCTAAAAAACCAGATTTATCCGATCAAACCGTCGCTTTAGTCGTTAAAAAATACAGCGCACTGATTGGCCTCGATCACGAGAACTATGCCGGTCATAGTTTACGCGCAGGCTTCGTGACCGCCGCCAGAAAAAACGGCGCCTCCTATGAGCAAATCATGGAGGTCACCGGTCATAAAGATTTAAAGTCTCTGATTATGTATTTCAGAAACATCGATCAATATAAAGACCATGCCGGGGAAGGTTTGTTGTAAAAATTACCTTTCTACAAAACGTCCATGCAACCATTTATGAATAATACTGGCTAATAAAACCTGGTACGGCATCCCTTCTTCTTTAGCTTTCATTTTGGCCAGCATTTTATCATTCATTGTTAGCCTCACCGTCGAGGCATGTTCTCTTTTAGAGTTTTCAGTGAAAATATCAACGTACTTTGATTTCAGTTCATCCGTCATCACGGATTGATATTGGCCTTCTTGTAATTGATCAAACAGCGCTTGCTCTTCTTGGTCCAAAGCATCCACGGCCTCATAGTCTTTGAAGTTAATTTTAGATTTTTTAGCCTTCAAAATCGGGCGAGGCTATTCACTTAGTCAGGGAGCTCCAGGATTTTGAAAAAGATTGTCTGTTAGCTGTTTTTGTTGAAGACAATGCGGATGATCAAGAGGCCGAAAAAGCATTATCTCTGCTTGAATTTGTCCGGGATCGAGAGTCCTGGATTGAATGTGATTGTTTAGCGTCGAAGCAGCCTTTGCTGACAGTGGCTCTGAGTTCTCGTGGAAAGCCGCATCTTGACCCTTGTAAGTGAAATGGGTACTTTTGGCAAAGGAAGAAGCAGCCGAATTTGCCTGGTATGGATCAGGGTTACTGGTCTAACCGTTAACTAAACGAAATGGAGTATGAATGAAAAATAAACCATCGGGTACTGATTCGAACTTTGGCTATATGAATAGAGTGAGCTGTTTAGAAAAAGGTTGCGACGCCCGCCGCCGCCGCGCGCGTCAGCAGTATCTGAAAGATAGATATAATAGTTCACGAAGGATGAAGGACGTCATTGATAAATCAATAGAAGATTCTTTCCATTATTCTGACTTGTCTAGCCCAACAAGCGTCGATCAATCGTCCTTTGGGCGTTATGAATGGATACCTGCGCCAGATAAAGGTGAATACTATTATCGCATGCAATATACCGAAAGCCCTGTGGTTAAGGCGTGGATGGAGGAGCAAGATAGAATTTATTTAAATGAATTATTTACCAAACCTAAGCACTACGCGTTGTTTTTAAAAGAGCTGACCCCCCGCAATCGATTGCTTGAGGCTGATCAAAAAGCTTGCCTGGGATTGGTGATGAGTGATCCGCATCACCAAAACTTAACACGGGAATATGCTGTTAAAAAAGCAGAGATTGAATCGAGGCTTTCATCCACAACAGTTGCCGCTCGACCAACCACACTTCCCAGCATACCAAGCGGAGCAAGTAAGGTGCACGCCATAGATCTAAGTATAACTGCCAGTGTTGCACCAGTTCTGGCTCCAGCCCCAGCACCAAGAAGCGTCGAAACAGTTTTTACTTTAGGAGAATATCACTTAAAGTCAGGTACCATTGGGCGAACAGCAATACCATCTCGAATATCCCATTTTAAGATGTTTTTCAACCAGATGTCTTTAAAAAAAGCAGAAAAAAATAAATCTACAATTTTTTTTTATTATGGCAGTGGATTTGAATTTACAAAAGTCATGGGAGATGGATATATAGAAGCGGTTCAAAATTATGCCGCTGGACGATTCAATACAACGGGGTCAGTTGCAGACTTGATGCGTAAATTTCCCTGTGATGGCATATCTGTTTGGGTAGAGGTGGGAGATAGAGATTGGAAAGGAGCGAGCTACATAATAGAATATAGAGAAGGAGTCAGAGATAAAGTATTTTTAGAAGCGCAGGATTTAAAGTACTTATGGGAACTTATACTCATCGCACCTGACCCCCAGCAGGCGCTACAAAAAATCAGAACCAGCCTTGATCTAAATCGCAATTTACAACACTATCAAAATTTACAACGAGAACTCACAACAAAAGCTCTTGAAGCCCTATCTTACCATAAAAGTTTACACCCCGAGCTCACAGTAGAAGCTCTTCAAGCTAAGTGCAAAGAGGAAGCTGAGATGGCTAAGTGGAGAGCTCAAGCTGAAGCGTATAAGCTTAGAGAAAAAGATAGAGCCCAAGAGCAGCTACGAAGAGAAGAGGCTGCTGAAAGAACTGCTCTAGCTAAAGAACAGAGGCGCAGAGAGGAAGCTGCAAAAGCGCCCCAGATTGGTGTGGTGTCTGTGTCTAATGGAAGATCTGAAGAATTGGGACATTGGAAGAATGGCAAAAAACATGGCGTCTGTATATCACGAGACAAAAGCAATAGATCTGGGCACTTTACGCTTTCCCTATATCATGAGGGAACAGCACAAGAGCATTTTTATTTTCAACCTAGAGCCACTATTGGCTATAGCTCGTCTTCAGAAAGCTGGTATCCACAGGTCTGCTCTGGAATAGCGGCCTTGCCATTGGATGATTATAAGGCATCCGCCGACTATTTTTCTAGAGCAGCTTCTAGTCTTGCTCAGACAGAGCGAGAGATCAATAGGAATGTTGATATAGCAGTTGAACGTAATGCGCAAGAAGACAAAAGGCGATCTGATGAAGAATATCGTAAAGCTAGAGAAATAGAAGAAGCTGAAAGATATCGACGAGAAGAGCGAGAGCGAAGAATTAGTGAGTTTAAAAATCGCGCTTCTACGAGATTTTATCAAAGCAAAGGGGATTATCAAGAAGCAAGAGAAAGTGCATATAAACAGGGCTGGTGATTTTAAACAGGCCATTTTTGCCCATCCCCCCGAAAAGGTAAAGTTAGACAAAAAACTGTTGGTATGAATTGCTTTCAGAACCCCGCTAAAGAACCCCAAGAGATTTGATCATTGGGATAACGGATTTTTTCTACAAACATTACACGGTACAGATATCAGAGTGATCGTGGTGGTGAAGATACCGGGCGATAATCTAAATGTACATAACTTACATAATGTATGTTGGTATAGGTATTAACATAAT
>CANJQG010000078.1 GCA_947476405.1 Thiotrichales bacterium | reverse complement strand
TTAAGTATCACTATAATATCGACTTAAATCCATATAAATCAATCTATTAACATTATTTAACACTAAAATCCTCATGCTTAGGTCAGGGCAAATTTGGATATGATTTGCGCATCTGCGTAGTTATCCCTTGTTCCGTAGCGTCGGGCCAATATCTAGCAGCGGAATACATCGATCCAAAAATCCGTGCCTTTGTCGACTTTTTTGGATAGAATGTAGATCTGAGATTTGAGGGGGTCATGAGCATGTTGAATGTAATTTATCGCCATTACAAAAGAGGCCATTTGTATGAAGTCATTGGCTTTGCCAAAGACAGTGAGACCTGCGAGGAAATGATTGTCTATAAAGCGCTGTATGACTGCGAAGAGTTTGGCGATCAGCAAGTCTGGGTGCGCCCTAAAGCAATGTTTCTGGAGAAGGTGTTTCATGAGGGGCGTTATGTCTCGCGGTTTCAATTGGAGGATGCGACGTGATTATTTTAGCGCCTTATGATCCCGCCTGGCCCAAGCAATTTGCAGATGAAAAACTCAAGTTAGAAAAAGCATTGGCTTGTTCTTGCCAGATTGAACACATCGGCAGTACGGCGATTCCAGGGGTTGCTGCAAAGCCAGTCCTTGATATCCTGATTGGCATTCCCAATCTGAGTCAGCATAAGGCCGATTTAATTTCAAAAGTGGAGGCTTTAGGTTATCAGTACAATCCTGCTTTTGAGGCAGAATTCCCGCATCGCTGTTATTTTTTTAAAAATAATGAGGCGGGCCAACGCACCCATCAAATTCATATGGTAAATGATCCTTCGGCCTGGAGGGCCAAGCATATCTTGTTTCGAGATTATTTGCGTGTTTATCCAGAAAAGGCCCAGGCCTATGAAGCCCATAAACAGAATCTCGCAAAACAACATGACAATACCTTGACCTATGCAATTGCCAAAACCGATTTCTGCCGAGAGATCGATCGTGAGGCTTATTTTGATTTTAGCGTGCATCATCCAGATGTCGAAACAGAACGCTTATATGGCTATATTCCTCAGTTGGGTTGTTTTGAAATTTATCAACAGATGTTCCAAGATCCTGATTTTATCAAGTGTTATGGGGTGAGGCTGAGTGATGATTATATTCGGAAAATTTTGGTGAGGGATACTGCCTATTGGGATCAGTATGGTTTTGGGCCGTTGGTCTGGTTTGAAAAGGGTACGAATCATTTCGTGGGTGAGGGCGGCCTGAATCATACAACCGTGGAGGGGCAGCCTGCGATTGAGCTGACTTATTCACTTGCCAAAGATTCGTGGGGTAAAGGATATGCACCGGAAATTGGCCGTTATGCCATCCAGCATGCTTTTAACAATCTGGGGCTCGAAAATCTGGTTTGTTTTACGATGACAACTAATCGTCAGTCTTTGCGCGTGATGGAAAAGTTAGGCTTTGAGTATGAAAAGGATTTTATGCATGCTGATTTGCCGCATTGTTTGTACAAGCTGTGTGTCACTTAGCTCTAGCAGAAATTTCTAACAAGCCGGGCCTAAGTGAATGCCAGAAATGGAGGTAGAAAATGATTAAAGTGCGTGTGGCTCAAAGTCGTGGTCATACTCAATTGGATTGGCTAGATAGCTTTCATAGTTTTTCTTTTGGGGAATACTATGATCCTCAGCAGATGGGGTTTAGTCATTTAAGAGTCATCAATGAAGATCGAGTAGGGCCAGGCAAAGGTTTTGATGTGCATGGGCATCGCGATATGGAGATTATTTCTTATGTGATTAAAGGGGAGTTGGCTCACAAAGATAGCTTGGGAAATGGCTCAATTATTCGGCCAGGAGAAATCCAGAGAATGTCAGCAGGGGCAGGCATTCGTCATAGTGAGTATAACCCTTCAAAAACCGAAAAGGTCCATTTTTTGCAAATCTGGATTATGCCAAATCAAGTTGGATTAGAACCTGGTTATGAGCAAAAGACGATTTCTGTTGTTCAAAATCAATGGATTGTATTGGCCTCACCTGACCCACAGAATTCGCTCATTACGGTTCATCAAGATGTAAGCCTTCATCTTGCGCATCTATCTCAATCAAGGTCGCTGGAATATGAGTTCGCGCCTCAGCGTTGTGGTTGGGTGCAAATGATCAAGGGTGAAATCAATTTAAATGGGGTGGTTTTACGAAAGGGTGATGGTGCAGCTATTGTCAATGAAGGCCTAGCACAAATTACCTGCATAGAAGATGCGGAATTGCTACTGTTTGATCTGCACGAACATTGATGATTTTTAAAAAGGTTTAGTCGTAAAATATTCCATAAACACCCGTACTTTAGGGTCAGGATAAGCTTGGTAACGATAATAAACATAAATGGGCCACTCTGCCTTTTTATATTTGGCAAGAATCTCTACCAACTGTCCTGATTTTAAATAGGCATCGACCATGTACTCTTTGACATACACATAGCCTAAGCCCTGCAACGCAGCAGTGATTAGGTTTTCATGATTATCGAATTTTAAAAAAGACTGGATCTGGAGTTCCGTGCCATTGTCAAAAGAAATGAGGTTCAGAGGGCGGCGTGCGGTATGGCCAATATAAGGCAAGGCAAGCAGATCTTTGGGTTTTTGCGGTGTGCCTTTGTCGTCTAAAAATGTAGGTGTGGCGGACAGGATATCGCGTGTCAGCCCAATCTTTTTGCGTACAAGATTATCACCTTGATCAAGAATGGGCATGGCAATTCCAAATAAAATGTCCACTTCCCCGCGTGAAAAGTCTGGAATGAGTTCAGATGTGGTGAGGGTCAACTGAATTTCAGGATATTGCTGCAGAAATGTCTTGAGCTTCGGCATGATATAGCGATCGGCATTATGTTTAACTGCATGGACCTTCAGTTCTCCACGTGGAATTGCTGTCACTTGCTGGATCAGCTGCTTGGCATTGGCAATTTTCTCAGCTACTTCTTTACAGAGCTGATAATAGGGCTGGCCGATGTCGGTCAATTTCATTTTGCCGTGGCCACGTTCCAGCAGAATGACATCGAGGCTGGCCTCCAATTTACTCAGCTTTTTGCTAATGGCTGCGTCAGTTTGATGAAGTTTTATTGCAGCGGCATGAAGCGTGCCTTCTTCAACAATCGCAATGAACGCCTTGATATGAGCTAGATGATCCATGGTATTAACATTTAGTTAAGATTAAATGAAATTATATCACTATAGTAAAAATATGTCACATTGTATAATGACTCTCATTAATCAACAACGAAGGAAAAGAAATGCAAAAACAAAAATGGACAATTGAGGAAATCATGAATTTAGGCCCAACGCTACGGAACGTGCGATAACTCCGGAGATGACTAAATCATTGGGCCTCTGAGTTTGTTTTTCGCAAATATACTCACCAGCAAAAACACATCAAGAAGTTTTTAAAGCATAGTATTAATATTGATTTTAATTCATATAAATCAATATGTTCATTCTTGATTTTTGTTCAAGGCGCTATGCTCAGATCAAAGAAATGTTGCATTTAATTTGAGCATCTCCGGAGTTATCGCACGTTCCGTAGCGTTGGGCCTAGTTGCATATTGCTCCAAATCTAAGTATGCTCAAATTTATAAATTAAGTCTAGAGAAACGTGAGAAAAAGACAAATACACTTTAAAAGCTTAGTAAAACTGAGCCTCATCGGCAGCCTAAGCTGGACCA
>CANJQG010000077.1 GCA_947476405.1 Thiotrichales bacterium | reverse complement strand
TTTTAAGTATCACTATAATATCGACTTAAATCCATATAAATCAATCTATTAACATTATTTAACACTAAAATCCTCATGCTTAGGTCAGGGCAAATTTGGATATGATTTGCGCATCTGCGTAGTTATCCCTTGTTCCGTAGCGTCGGGCCATGTAGCGAGAATCCAGCATTTCTGTCAGGCACTCTCTTGTGGCACCGAGATCGTCTTCTTGCAGAAGTTGAACAATGCGCTTTAAGTCTGCCAAAGTCGCTTTGCGATAGATTAAATCCATAAACTTCCCCTAAGTCATTGTGTATCATGATTATTTTGCCAGCTTCCATACATCGGATTCGGCAAACTGAAATACATGACACCAAACGGATCATAGGCCGAACCATTGGGATTTTGTTTGATCATATCCTGCTGAGCTAAATTTGGAAAATCCTGTATATTATCTCCAAAATACGCGATTACTGGATGCTTGGGCAAGGTATTGCTATAGCCCATATTCGCAGGATAGACTCCTGTTTTAACTGCAGTGAATCGAGGATTTTTGTCCATGCTGTCGGAATTCTTTGACATCAAGATGACTTGATCAAAACAGATCCCTTCTTGCTTCAAGTTTTTCAAAGTGGCCGCCATGATATTTTGCCCTGTTTTAGAATCAACATAGCCTCCATCACGATTACTGATCAGGCTGACATAGCCGCCCATCTTTTGGATATCACAAGTAATTTTAGCCCCACCAGGCGTGGCTTTGGCAATGCCCTGCACTTCAAAAGCGGAAAAATCTTGCAGGGTAAAATTCATTGTCTGACACTGCAGCACTTTTTGCTGATACATCGCACCATCATCCAAAACTGTTTCATCAATATCAAATACAACTCCCCATTGATGCGGCTTCAAATGCTGCGCTTTGACCACTTGCTGAATTTGATTTTCACCCAACAGAAATACTTCTCGATAGATGGCGTTACGTTCTGCTGAATCGCGATACCACTTCACGGACTCATATCCATTGCTGGTTTGGGGTTGGCCTGGAACACAGGTTATTGCTGTATTGGTTCCTGCAATCAATAAATTGCTGAATAAGAGTCCTCCAATAAATACGGTACTTTTTTTCATACTAAATCTCCTCACCCCACATCATTTTTGTCATAATTAGCGTACACTTTCGTCGCTTTCATCTCCGAATCGGGGTTGCTAGCCGGAACCCCAGAAATTTCTGAGTTCTAGGTTTATCAATGGTTGCAGAGGACATTATTTTAGAAATTGTCTAAAACCCCACTTTAAATCACTTGGATATTTGCGCTGAACAAGCCTTATTCCTCGCACGCAAGTCCAAAGTTTTACAACCGTTTTCCGCTCCAGTGTTAAATATGCAATGGTTCTATAATTTGTTTTTATAGACAACACCGTCCTTCATGATTAAATCCAGCGCTTCTCCCTGACCTGCAAGTAAGCTGGCATCCATTAAAGGGTCGCCATTCACAACTAATAAATCAGCATAAGCCCCTGCGGCAATGGTGCCTAATTTACCTGGTTGATTTAGAATTTCCGCATTAACTACTGTGGCAGAATAAATCGTGTCAAAGGCGCTCTCAGCAGCGGCGCGGATGGTAAATTCTTTGGCTTGCCAAGTCTGCCCCTCAATTCCCAATAGATCAGTGCCAAAGCCAATTTTGACCCCTCTGGAACGGGCAATTTTAATAGCTTGAATGCCTGCTGTACGAACATCTTGAATTTTTTGCAAGCTTTCAGGTGGGTAATGTAATTTAGGCCCAAGATTAGCCAAGGCTTCATAAATGACTAAGGTTGGCACGAGATAGGCCTTGTGTTTGGCCATGATGTCTGCGGCTTTTTCATTGAGGCGATTGCCGTGTTCAATGGTGCGAACGCCATTTTCAGCGCAACGAATAATTGCTTCAGGCGTGTAAGCGTGAGCCATGACATAAATACCTGCGTCCGTAGCTTCTTCGACAATGGCGCGGATTTCTTCAACGGAATACTGGAGATTGGTGACACGATCAGTTGGTGATGCCACTCCGCCAGAAGCCATAATTTTAATATGGGTTGCGCCTTTTCTGATTTCGTCACGGGCTGCTTTTCTGACTTCACTAATTCCATCTGCAATAATTGAAATATTGCTATTTGAGCAGGCGCAGCTACACAGATCTCCTCCAATATTCGGTTTGCGAAAATCACCATGCCCCCCCGTTTGGCTCAATGCCTTGCCACAGTAAAAGAGTCTCGGCCCTTTAATCAGGCCTTTTTTAACTGCACTGGCGAGACCCATATCTGCGCCACCTGCATCACGAATACTCGTAAAACCACGCATGAGCATATCTTCCATAAAACGTGCTGCTTGCACGGATACTTCACTGGTAGGGATGTAGTCATTGGCTAAATCAATTTCCGCAGCGGTAACGTGAACATGGGCATCAATCAGACCTGGCATCAAAGTTTTACCTTTCAGGTCAATCACCGTTGCGCCTTGTGCTTTAATTTCTTTCTGGCTGACTTCTTGAATCAGATTATCCTGAACCAATACCCAATATCCAGGCTGTAAGGTTTTATTTTTGCCATCGAGTAAGTTACAGTTTTTGAATAATACCTGAGTCATTTTTTTCTCCTTTAGTGATGCATGAGCGGGGTAATCAAGCCTAAAATGCCATCCCAAATTACGGTGACGCTAATTGCCAACAGAATAAATGCAGTCAAACTGCTTACAACGCTTGTACCCGTGCGGCCTAATTTTTTGAAGATCAAGTCAGAGTGGCGATAACAAAAGGCAACAGCAACAAATACAAGGACAATCGCCAGGAGTGTGGCGCTAATGCCAATGAGATTGAAAGCCTGGTTATCACTGAGTTTTGCTGCTAAAGCAATGGTGACTGCAATGGCGCCAGCGCCTGCGGTGATGGGCATGGTCAAAGGAAAGAAAGTGTTATCGACTTCATCATCCTCTTTAGTTTTGGCTGAGGCATTGGCTTTAGGTTTGGTATCCAGCATATTCCATGCGGTGTAGAAGACTAAAGCGCCTCCGGCGACTTGAATGCTGGCCAAAGAGATGCCAAAAAAACTCAGAACATAAGGCCCAATAAAAAAAGTAGCAATCAATAAAATAGTGCCATAGAGGGCAATTAAGTAGGCGGTTCGGTGTCGTTTTGCGTCAGGGTAATCTTTGGTCATAGCCAAAAATACAGCGGACATTCCAATGGGGTTGACCATGGAAAATAGGGAAATAAACCCGTAGACAAAAGCGGTGTAAAACTGATTCATGCGCGATTCCATTAAGATCCATCTCCTTGTAACATTAGCATAAATCTATACAGTGTCAAGTGTTCATGCCAAAAATTGGCGATTGCAATGTGATTTTTTTGCTCAAAGCTCAAAGCCTTATCTCACTAAGAAAGTGGTTTCGTATCATTCAAATGTCATGCTGCGTGCCTTTATTTCTGGCAAATTGGCCGTACACTACGGAACAAGGGATAACTACGCAGATGATGAAATTCTTGGCGTGTAGCCCTGTTTTTCGCAATATACTCCCGAGCTAAAATACATCAAGCAATTCTTTTAAGTATCACTATAATATCGACTTAAATCCATATAAATCAATCTATTAACATTATTTAACACTAAAATCCTCATGCTTAGGTCAGGGCAAATTTGGATATGATTTGCGCATCTGCGTAGTTATCCCTTGTTCCGTAGCGTCGGGCC
>CANJQG010000076.1 GCA_947476405.1 Thiotrichales bacterium | reverse complement strand
CCTTGATGATAAAGGATGGTCACAATCGTAGGCAAGGGCTTGCCTGGATTTTGTTTGGCAAAAGCCAGCAATTCAGCGAATTGATAATTGCCCACCCGAAGAATCATGATGGGATCCGAGTCTGATTGATGCTCCGCATGCACCCAGAGCATCGCCTGCTTCCCGTCCAGATTGCAAAGATAAATCAGATCTGCCTCAAATTCCTTTTGAGTATTTTGTTCACGATGCCGCCCTCCCATTTTATAAAAATGAATGGAATTCCAGTCAATTCGCGTTAAAAGATCAGGGGGCAGATATGTTTTGAGAAAGGGTTCAAAAAAACGCCTCTCCTGCATTAATTGCTTGAAGTGAGTATCGTGAACGTTTTTCATGAGGCAGAATCTGAATTAAAAGAAGTCAGTATATATGATGCTCATTCTGATTGCAATATACTCTTTTTAAAGTTCACCCGCTGCCATCATCAAAGTAGGCGTTTCTGCAACCTGCGCCATGCCTTCTCGCATGACTTGCGCCACTTGACCTGTAAATCCCGTCTCTAATATCCCTGCACTTTGCAATTTCTCTGACATTATTCCAAATGCAAAGAAAAGCGTCTCAAAGCGACGATTTAAAAATGCAACTTCTTGCCTTCGTTCTGCGCGTTCAAGCGCAAGCTGTGATTGCAAACCCTCTACGCTTAAAAACAAGCCCCTCATGCCCTGGATCAGCGCTTGAGTACGCTCTTCAACAATCCTACTGAGTGCAATCGTTTGCTGCTGAACCAAACCTAATTGCGTATCGAGAGCAGCAATCGCCAAGCCATATACTTTGCTGAGATCAACCCCCGCCGCATGCGCATCAATTTCTCTGGGATCTGCGCCTGGAACCGTTAATAAACGGGCAATTAAAGCCAAATTCTTGGATTCCTCGGCGACTTTTAAGGCGGTTTTTCCTGCCTTATTTTTTATCTGATAAAAATCCTCAATCCCTTTAAACGGGCTGGAGGCGATCGCTCGATCTGCCGCGGGCATTGGGGCTGCATCTTCCAGCATCGCATGTCGTGCAAACACAGGCATCCGCACGGCGGTTTCAATGATATCAAGAATAGCCAGCTGTTGCGCTTTTCCTGCCGCTGTCGTGGATACAGAACACGCCAAAGCATGTAAAATCGTATTTCCTTCTACATCAAGGAGTAATTTCAGATCCGGCTTTTCTTCATACAATAAATAAGCTAAAGCGCGATCTGCTAAGCCATACGCTGCATGATGGAAGGCTGTTAACCCACTTACGCCCCTCTTATATTTCAGACGATCCTGGAGAGTGAAATTGCCCCCCATTGTTTTGAGTGATTTCAGGATTTCAGGGCAATTGCTTCGTGCGGCTAAATGACTTGCATAGGTGCAGAAATGTTCAAGTCCTAGAGCGGGATTGACCTCCACGGCTGGAAACAAATATCCACCATACTCGATCAAACTGCGGCAGGGGAGACTAATATACCAACCAAATTCAACAATATCTGGATACTCAGGAAAAATCGTACGGGGATTTGTCATTAAAAAAGTATTCAAGGCATTAAAATAGCCTGTACACATAAATTCACGTGCACGGAATCCTGTCTCTCTAATGCTCATGAGGTATCCAGCCCATTCACTATCAGGACGATCTTGCTCTATAAAATGCAATTGCTCGTATGAAGCGGACTCATAGCGACAACATAACACCGCCTGGGCCATGGAGAGGAGACCTTCTTGATCTTCTCTTGGAACATATTTTTCCATTGCAGCAATCAGCTGTGGATCCTTTAGGACGGCGGGGATAGCGGATAAATCAAATTTACGAGTGGCATAGTTCCCGATAAAAGGGCCATGAAACAAGGGCGAAGTACATAATCCTAAAAAATTAGCCCGAGGCATTCTCGCTGGTGCTTGATACGCCAGCTCACGGACAGAACCCACCTCAATCAGGTTCTTCATCAACGCCTCATTTGCAACACTGTACATCACACCATCCAATTTAAAATAATTTAATTTTGACATTAAATGTCATTTAAATAAAAAAATCAAGTTATTTTGACTGCTGATGAATCTAATGCCAATCAACTTTAGTGCCGTCCTACTTACGCTGATCGTAAGTATTTTTGCACCGCTGGTCTTCCATCATTTTGGCTTACTTTAATATTAAAGTGGGTTATGTATTCCAAGCAGACCAGCCGCCCGCCATAGACCGAACATTGCGGTACCCCATTCTGTGTAAGTTTTCTGCGGCTAAGGCCGAACGATATCCTCCACCACAATATAAAACCAAAAGCGTATCGATATTGGGAATGGTTTTTTCGATATCGCGCTCAATAACACCTTTGCTTAAATGGATGGCTTCCCCTGCATGCCCACGTGCCCATTCAGATTCCTCACGCACATCAATAAGACAAACAGAATGAGGGTCTTGCGCCAATAAGGCCTTTACTTCAGGGACGGAAATCTCCTGAATGGTCTTCAAAGCCGCTGCAGTGAGATTTAAAAAACGTGATGTATGTTGCATGATGGGGCCCTTTGGTTAGCGAATGGTCTTGAAAAAAGGAGTATATCATTTCTATGAGCCAGCCTCAAATTGTGCTTTCACCACGCCGTACCACACTCTTATTAGTGCTGATTCTCAGCTTATTTCGTTCTGAAATTATGGATATGCCTTTTGTCCCGTATAATATTGATTATGTTAAATTATAGTGGCTGCGAATGAACTTTGCTGATATTATAAGAAAAATTTTCAAGTTATGTCATCTATGCAACCTCAGAATCGCGTTATATTAAATTTGCGTTTAAAATGAATCATCTGACCCACCTGAACCTCCATCAATTTCGCTGCTTTAATGAGAGAAGCTTTGAATTTTCACCTCGAGTGAATGTCATTTCTGGCGAAAATGGTTCGGGGAAAACCAGTATTTTGGAAGCTATTTTTTTTCTGGCCTATGGAAAATCATTTCGGGCAAAAGAACTGAATCGTTTAATTTATCAAGGTGGGCGCTCGTTTACCCTCCACGCAAAAGGCCCTGAAATAACACTGGGAATGCAGCGAAGCAATCAAGAGTCTATTAATCGCCTTAATGGCGAAACGATTAAAACCCTAAGCCCTTTTGCAGAGGCCCTTCCTTTAATTTTGCTCCATCCAGATAGCTTTCATTTGTTAACGGGCAGCGCAAAATATCGCCGTCAATTGATTGATTGGGGGGTCTTTTATCATTATCCTGAAGCCCACCCTCATTTTGCATTGATGCGCAAAGCGATAAAGCAACGTAATCAGGCGCTTAAACAACGCGCGACGCGTCAGCATATTCGTCTTTGGGAATCAACCTGTTATGATGCCTGCCTCAAAATCACCGAACTTCGTCGTCAATATCTGGATCGACTCATGCGGATGTTGATTCAATTGCTGGGACCTACTTTTATCGAAAAGCATCATTTAGAAATGCACTATGACCCAGGCTGGAATTCAGATTTATCCCTGCCGGAAGCCTGGGAATCAAGCTTTGCACAAGACTTACGCTTCGGTTATACGCATGCAGGCCCTCATCAAGCTGATTTAAAAATCAGCGCTCATAAAAAACCTGCAAAAGATCGCTTATCAAGGGGGGAACAAAAACTAGTAATTTCAATGCTTAAACTCGCGCAGGGCCTCTTACTGAGCGCGCAAAAAAATATTGAGCCACTCTACCTTTTTGATGACATTGCATCAGAACTGGATTTAAAGCACCGCCGCAAAATTGCTGAGCATCTTGCTGAAGGAAAAGCGCAAATTTTTATCAGCAGCATTGAAGAACAACACTTGTTTGATGAGCCTGCCCATCAAATTATCCTTTAATTCCATCAGGCATTGGCAGACAGAACCCCAGATGAGGTTTATGCAAGTGGCAAAAATGGCGGCGCACTCATTATTCAAAAATATCCAACTGTTCAAAATTCGGAAAAAGGAAGCAACACTGTACATCACGCCATCCAGCTCAAAATAGCCTCAAAAAAAGGGAAGAAATATACGGCTGACTTTAAAGCCAAAGTAGTGCTGGAATTATTGGAAGGCGATTTAACACTAAACCAGATCAACCAGAATGGGATTCAGGAGATAACGCATTGCCAGTTCTGGCTCGGCGAATAAATCTTCCAGTCTCAGGCTCTCTTTCCAGGGTCGTTTACCTTGATGATAAAGGATGGTCACAATCGTAGGCAAGGGCTTGCCTGGATTTT
>CANJQG010000075.1 GCA_947476405.1 Thiotrichales bacterium | reverse complement strand
TGATTTATATTAACGTGAAACGCAGCGTTGAAATCGATGTTTTCGGTGAAATGAAAGATGCAACCCAACAAGAATTTGACCTTATCCAAGAAGAACACGAAATCAGCAACAGACAGACTTACCCCGAACTTGTTGCAAAATTTAATCAAACTTGTGAGCAAGTGAATACTCAGCTTGTTAGCTTTTATAAGCATTATAAAAATGTTTCAGAGTATCTTGATCTTCAAATCAAAGGAGTAAAAAGCGACAGAAACGAGCATACTCTCACCGACCTGATGCGCGAAAAATACAATCAATTTCTTAAAAAAATTAAGCAAGAATATTGGGGGAAAGTGACCGAGTTACCAGAGGTCAGAAAATACCTCACTTCCAAAGAAGTTGAGAAACTAGCAGCAAATAGCAGCATGTTTCACTGCAAAGAATTTACGGTATCCAACATCCACCAATTCATCCTTAACCTTGTTAAAACATACCCTGAGCACATTAATCAAGCCATTATGGACTTGTTTGAAATGATGACCCGCCACGCCTTAAAAGATCAAAGTTGGCATTATGAAGAGTACAAAAAAAGCATCCATTATTTTAATGCCTGGAAGACCAACAGCGGCTATAAGATTAACAAAAGGGTCATTATGCCTTTTTATCAGGATTATTATAGCCAAGATTGGGACAGAATCGGTTATAGCCAGGCTAAAATGCTCCGTGACATTGAAACAGTCATGCGCTACTTTAAGCCCGCCAGCTTTAGCAATCCTATCGATAAAGCGTGTGAAGAGGCTCTTAAAATCGGCCAAAATAGAAAAATCGAAACAGACTATTTTTTCATTTCGATATTTAAAAAAGGCACCATACACCTTGAATTTAAAGATGATGACTTACTCAGACGCTTTAATATTGAGGCTTGCAAGATGAAAAACTTCATTCCTAAAGAATATGCGGATAAAGACTACAACGACCTAAACAGTGAAGAAAAAGAGATCGTTAACCAATTTGAAGGGAAAGAAACTTACACACCGGTTAACGACAATATCCGTCTGACTGGCAGTCAGAATATTTTAGCCCTTGAACACAGGCTGTCTTAAAAAAATCTGCAGCAGATTACTTCTGCTGCATTCCTCGATTAACCACAACAAAAAGGAGCAAAATATGTACTCAAACAAAATGCTAGACATGTTAGAAAATTTAAAAGTTATAGGCCAAACTCTTGAAAAACTCGAGGGTGTACAAGGCAGAAGTTATAAATGCTTTAAACGGATTATGGCTGAAGTTAAAAGCTCACAGAAAGCCTTTGGCGTCGTGCGCTGGTTTGATGAAGATATTCAATGCGCACTTGATGAGCATGAAGCCACATTGAAACCCTTGCAACTAGCAGAGTTAATAAACGAAATTGATAAACCGCTATCCAGTTCAATGATAGAAACAGGTTGGGAAATCATCAATTTCTGTGTCGAAGACTATCTCGATAGACAAGAGGGGAAATAACATGGAGCTATATCAAGCATTAACACACATCCAGCCCTTAGATGGAGAAATGGCAAGCAAGGTTTTATCTAATGCCGACGTTTCAGTATATGACTTTGCTGAATATGTCACTCAATACCTGACTGAACTGAGCATCACATTAAACGATGTGGATATTATTGGGCTTGCATATGCCTTTATCGCGGAATCTGGCCATGCACCAAGTTTAAAGGAATACATTTATTCAAACTACTTGGATACCCGCTTTGATTTATCACCAGAAGAAGCCGCCAAAATTTTGGCTAAAACCCCCAAAAGCAAAAGAAATGAGGCCTGGAAATGGCTTAAAAACGAAACAAGATAAGGAAATCCTAAAATGACTAAACACTTCTTAGACGCCAAAGCATGGCAAAAAATTGCGGTCTTTACCATCCATAATAAAACTGAACGGGTAGGGGAAATATTCGTCAGCCACTCAGAAATAAAAAGTGGAGAGAATGCCGGATATATAAGGTTTAAAGCCCTTGTTCAGCTGTATGATTATACCAAACCAATGGCCACAAGAGTGCCACCCATTAAAGCTCAAGGGGCAGCCATTGGCGGCGGTTACGATATGCTGACAAGCAGTATAGGCAGCGCAATGCAAAAAACCATCCATGCAAAATATTTTAAGTCTGAAGCAGATGGGGGCGGCAGTCTTATCGGTGCTTTCAAAAAAATAGGCTATAAACTCGACAGAATTATCTAAAAATAAAAAAAAGCATGCAGAAAGCCCTGCGTGCTTTCTGCATGCTGGTATCCCTGCGGCTTAACCTTGGGCAATCAAGGCTATTGACAATATCGTAAAATAGTGTATAATTCATTCCATATGGCACAAAGAAAAAAATAAATAATTTAACTTTGAGCCTTCAAACAGCCACGCTACCCCTTCAATCCAGTGGCAGATCTTTTAAAGACTAGGGGCTTCCATCGATTCAGCTATAAGCGAATCACAAGACCGAAAGGCCTTTCCAACATGATTGCTTTATGCGTCAAATTTATACTTAAAATCGAATCAAAGGAAGAAAAAAATGGATATTTTTATCAAATTAAAAGAGGTTCAAAGACGATCCAGCCTTAGCAAGACCACGATTTATGAAATGATGAAGACAGGAAGTTTTCCAAAAAACATTCCAATCACCATTAAATCGGTAGTCTGGATTGAAAGTGAAATTGAAAACTGGATGCAAAACAGGGTTTCTGCATCCAGAACACCAAACAAGGCAGCCTAAGCAATTAGGCTGCCTTTTTAATTAACGTGTCCAGATAGTCAGCCCATTTTTGCATCATATCTCGCCGCTCTTCAACATAAGTTGAATGATTATAAGCCGCTTCAACTTTCTCTTTCTTATGACCAAGCTGCGCCTCCACTAGATGCGGAGCAAACCCCATTTCATTTAAACTTGTACTGACAAGACCACGTAATCCATGACCCACCATATCGTATTTCATACGTTTGAGGGCCTGACAAATTGCTGCTTCACTCATGGGATACAACGGATCTCTCACACTTGGAAATACTAAGCTGTCAGGACTACGGCCTGTGAAGGGCAGAATACCCTGAATCACTTTTATCGCCTGTTGCGACAGAGGGACAATATGCGCATGTTTATCCGCTTTCTCTGGCCTTCTGTTCCATATCCCTTTCTCTAAGTTTAGGTCTTTAAATTGGGCTCTCCTCACACTGACCGTGCGCATACCAGTATAAAGCAAAGTCCACAAAGCAGCTTTGGTAGTAGGGTAACCACTATATTGAAGCAAGTCATTAACGAAGTCAGGTAACTGCTGAAAGAGAATACGTGCTTGATGCTGTACATCATGTTTAGGAAGATGCTTCAGCACAATGGAACAAGGATTTCTGAGAAGAGTTAAGTTAAGTACACTAGCAAAATCAAAAACCTCTTTACTCCACTGACAAAGACACAAGGCCATATAAGTCATAGGGCGACCATGATTGGTTTTTTTGGCGACCCCACGCAATAAATCTAACAACTCCGCAGAGTCTATTTCCGCAACATGCTTATGCCCAAGCGTTGGAAAAACATGAATCTCCAATTGACGCAGCATTTTATTACGGTGCTCATCGGTGGTTTTGCCTTCTTTACTTGCATGGAGTTTTCTTGCCACTTGCGCAAAACTAGCCCCTTCTTTTTTGACAAGCTCTTGCTTTGCATTGAGTTGCTCTACCTTTTTTTCTCTTTTATTTTCGGTAGGATCAATACCTTGATCCAGTAACTCTTGTGCTGCTCTACATGCCTTGCGGGCTTTATCAAGACTAATTTTGGGATAAGATCCGAAAGACAAAAGTTTTTTCTTGCCATTAAATCGCGTTGCCAAATGCCAATAACGCCGTCCATCAGGTCTAACCAAAAGGTACAGCCCTTCCCCATCAAAATGCGCTCCCGTTGGCGCAGTATCACAGAATTTACTTGTTAGTTTATTGATAGCCATATATGCCTCCGTTCCAGTTAAGCAAAATTTGTTATATACAAATTTATACACTTTTTTATACACATTGGCAACGGATTTGCACGAACGGTGGCGAACTACATCAAACCACTGTTACGCTGAAAGCCTTTATTTTATTAACATCTTGGGCTTCTACGGACTTCTATAAACTTCATATTGGTGCGAAAGGAGAGACTCGAACTCTCACGGGTTGCCCCGCTGGAACCTAAATCCAGTGCGTCTACCAATTTCGCCACTCTCGCACGCTGCAGCATTATATCACTGTTATAAAAAAAATGCCACCCGAAGGTGGCATTTTTCGCTTT
>CANJQG010000074.1 GCA_947476405.1 Thiotrichales bacterium | reverse complement strand
TTAAGTATCACTATAATATCGACTTAAATCCATATAAATCAATCTATTAACATTATTTAACACTAAAATCCTCATGCTTAGGTCAGGGCAAATTTGGATATGATTTGCGCATCTGCGTAGTTATCCCTTGTTCCGTAGCGTCGGGCCAAACCAGCCGCCTTAGCCGCGACTGGAGCGGTTTGAGGAGAGGGTCGAGTCCAATCTGCCCAAGCCAGTTTGATTCCTGTTTTGAAAACATCAACATCAGCAAAATAACTAGCCCACTGCCAGGCGGCAATAGCAATATGGACGGAACATTGATGCGAAGCCACACTCAAAACTTCACTTCCACGCCAGGCAATGGGGCGAATATAGGCGTCCTTTAAACCGTTACGCGCTAACACTTCCATCTTAATTTCATGCAATGCTTCAGGGCTGTATGGAAGCGTCATATGCAGCATTTCAGCAGAGCGGTGAAAGCGCTGGCTATGTTCCAGCGACTTGAAAATCTGGCCTTCATAGGCCCGCTCACCTTCAAAAACAGCTGAACCATAATGCAATCCATGGCTGATGCTGTGAATCTGCGCTTCTTCCCAACGCATAAATTCGCCATTCATCCAGATGATGTCTGCCTTTTTATGAGATGCGTTCATAATGAACTCAGAACCGAAACAATCTGATCGGCTAATTGGGATTTCATCATTTTGGGGAGCACTTGAATCCCTGCAGCATGAATCAAAGTCAATTCATGTTCATCTTGTGAAAAACCGAGACCTGGCCCGACTTGATTAGCAATCATCAAATCCACCTGTTTATGATGGAATTTCTGCTGCGCATTTTCAAGGACGCTCTCAGTCTCTGCTGAAAAACCAACCAGAAAGGGTCTGTTAGGGCGTGCTGCCACCTCAGCCAGAATATCTGGATTGGCTTGAAGGGAAAGCATAGGGTTTTGATCACACTGCTTTTTGATTTTGTGTGCATGAACACTATTGGGTTTAAAATCACAAACCGCAGCACAGGCAATGAAAATGTCTGCTTCATCTATTTTGGAGATCACTGCATCACGCATTTCTGCAGCGGTCACTACAGGAATGGTTTCACAAAAAGGCAAAATCGGCTGCGCATTGGGCCCTGCGATTAAAATAACTTTCGCTCCATGGTTATAGCAGCTGTGTGCGAGAGCATAACCCATTTTTCCAGAACTATGATTGCTTAAATAGCGGACTGGATCCAACGCCTCTTGAGTCGGCCCCGCAGTGATTAATACTGTTTTATCTTTTAAAGATTGAACCTGCTCATAGCGAGGTAAAAAACAAAGGATGTCTGCCACTTCCATCATCCGCCCCACGCCCATATCACCACAGGCTTGCAGGCCTGACATCGGCCCAAGAAAATCGACACCCCGCTGCGTTAAAATATGCACATTTTCTACAACCGCTGGATGCGCCCACATCGCCTGATTCATCGCGGCGACCATCACTACTTTTTTAGAAGTCGCCAGCAAAATTGAACCCAATAAATCCTCTGCAAACCCCCCTCTATATTTGGCAATACTCTGTGCAGTGGCTGGCGCAATTACAATCAAGTCTGGCCATTTAGCCAATTCTATATGTGCAAGGGGATCCTCAAACAAATCATCATAAACGGTGTGGTGGCTCAGTGTGGCAAAAGAGAGCGGGGCCACGAATTGCTTGGCATGCTGACTCATCACTACTTTCACTTCGGCACCACATTGGACCAATTGTGAGACTAAATCCAAGGCCTTATACGCCGCGATGGAACCTGTCACTCCCAACAAGATTTTCATTTTTTCCTAATATGTGTGTTCTAAATCAATCAAAACAGGCATTAAATTTTGCTCTGAATCGATTTGCGCATAGGCAATGATAAAAATTTGATCGCCAATTTCTGCCTTACGTGCAGCCGGGCCGTTTAAACCAAAGATCCGACTGCCATAAGGGCCTTTGATCACATAGGTTTCAAGACGTTCACCATTATTGAGATTGACGACCTGAACTTTTTCATTTTCACGTAAATTCGCCTGCTGCATAATTTCTTCATCAATGGTGATAGAGCCCACATAAAATAAGTCTTTCTGCGTAATCGTAGCGTAGGCAATTTTTGATTTTAAAACGGTAATCAACATGAACCCTCTCCTGGAATATTATCAAGTAAGCGAATATCGTCAATCCACACGGCAGCGAGTTTTCTACCCCAGGATTCGGTGACATAATCGACTTTGATGTCTTGCTGCTCTAAGGCTGTTTTGATCACTTCAGAACTCAGCGAAGAATGTAAGAGGGCTGCAAATGCGGCTGCTTTTTGACGTTGCCGCGCATCCAAACGGCTATTGCGTGAACTCAAAGCGAGACCATCCTCGGCACGCACCGTGGGGCAACGAATGATTTCAACTGACAAAAATAAAGCCTGCACCATTTTTTCAACCAACAAAATTTGTTGAAAATCCTTCTCGCCAAAATAAGCGCGTGTGGCCCCACTCAGATTCAGCAATTTTAAAACCACTGTGAGCATTCCTGTAAAATGGCCAGGACGGGCAGCGCCTTCTAATTCCTGACTGAGCGCGGTTTCAGTGACCTGGATTTCATAATGATCTGGATACATCGCATCAAAATCAGGCATTAACAAATAATCAATACCCTGTTCACGCAATAAGCCTTGATCCTGCTCCAGCGTGCGGGGATACTGCTTGAAATCTTGCGTCTGATTAAACTGCGTTGGATTGATAAAAATACTCACCACACTGCAGTCGTTTTCTGCTTGAGCCCGCTGACAAAGGCTTAAATGTCCCGCATGAAGATGACCCATTGTCGGTACAAAGCCAATGCTTTTTCCTGAAAGAGAGGCTCGAATTTTCTGCCATTCGGAAAGATTAGTAATGATGTTCATGATCCGGAAAGGCTCCTGTATTCACGGCATGAATATAATCACGCACCCCTTGTTGAATCAGTGCGCCTGCATCCACAAAATGTTTGACAAATTTGGGCTTGAAGTCCAGATTCAGGCCGAGTAAATCCTGCCAAACCAAAACCTGGCCATCTGTGCCATTCCCTGCACCAATTCCAATCGTTGGAATTGAAAGCGCTGCGGTAATCTCAGAGGCCAGCGTATGGGGGACACATTCTAAAACGACGGCAAAACAACCTGCCTGTTCAAGCGCCTTGGCCTCTTCAAGCAGCTTTTTCTCAGTCGCAGCGGTTTTGCCCTGGACTTTATATCCACCCAAAGCATGCACTGATTGTGGCGTTAAACCCAAGTGCCCCATCATCGGCACGCCTGATTCTACCAGATGGTGAATCAGCTCCAGATTACCTGCAGCCCCTTCTAATTTGATGGCCTGTGCACCGCTTTGCATCAATTGTTTTACCGCTGCGACATTTTCAGCCAAGCTTTGGCGATAACTTAAAAAAGGCAAGTCGCCAATAATCATTTTTTGAGGTGCGCCCCGTACAACAGCTGCTGTATGGGCTGCCATCATTTCTACAGAAGCAGAAATCGTATTTGCAAAACCATGCATCGTCATGGCAGCGCTATCGCCCACCAAAATGCAGTCGACTGCTGTTTCTGCAAGTAAGCGCGCACTAGTATAATCGTAACAAGTCACCATGGTAATTTTCTGCTGTAACTGCTTTTTCTTGGCAAAATCTAAAATATTCATGGTGCCTCCGTGATAGATCGATAGCAGCTGATAAAACTGTGATAAACGGCTTGGAAGGGATCGTTTTTCAAAGCGTCTAAATTGCGCTGCAGCGTCAGTGAATCACCTCGAACCAGAGGGCCTGTCAAGGCATTGCGATAATCACTCAATAGATTTTGCATTTGCTGCTTGAGATAAGGCGCAGCGCTGGCTGCTGGCCAGCCCAAATCCTGTTCAAAATCACCCAATAATTTTTGCCAAAGCAGGCAGCTAAAATTACCGGCTAACACACACAGTGCATGATATTTTGCCTTGTTGCGCCGATCCAGTCGAAAATGTGCATTCGGCAAGCCAGGCAATAAATCTGCAAACGCCAGCGCATGGTCATCAATCATAAAGGGGAGGCTGGCATAAATATCATCCGCATAAATTGCAGAGCCAAAAGTCATCAACGGATGGGCTCCATAGGCCTTGCGAGAGTTCAAACTGCCGGAACAATGAATCAACACAGCCGAGCTTTTTGACAAATGCGCATCAATAAAAGGGTCAACCCCATCATCTGAAATCAGCAATAGAATATGGCTGGCACTGCGAATCTGCTCTCGCAAAAGAGGCAGTGACTCTAAGCGGTGCCAAGTGGCAAAGGGAAGTTGCAGTAAAGAAAAATAGTACTGAAAATGGCGTGCAACGCGGCCATTCCCAATGAGCAAATAGCTCACGTTTCGCGGTACCTGTCGCATGATCAAGTCCTCTTAACAATCGGGTCATATTCATTTCATTACAGTTCCTGCCCAAAAGGGTCAAGGCTGTGCACGCAGTCTATCGCATAAATAAAAAGGGTGCAAGACCCGGTCAAACACGCTCCAATTTGCTACCCAACGCATTTTTTTAAGTTCCGATTATTAACATGAAATAGAAATAATGCTTGTATTGACTATTTCTTCGGATTAAAATGGCTGCTCTATAGCTCGGAGCAAATGAGCATATAAATACTTGCGATGTCTTCTTATGAGTCATTTTTTTGCTCAATGAGTTCATCTTCCATCCAGAACGCATCTTCTATTTTTTTAATTTTTTTAATCATTTTTTTACAAACCACTGACGTGACTTT
>CANJQG010000073.1 GCA_947476405.1 Thiotrichales bacterium | reverse complement strand
TTAGTGATTGTTTCTGATGCCGCTTTTCCTGGCCAAAGAGAACAGGTGATTTGCGGCCTTCGCAGAGCAGGCATTGAACTCGCAAAGCATCAAATCGAATTTTATGGATCTGGATATTCAGACGCGCTCGTATCAAGCTCAGCGGCTTATCTACAAATTCTGATTAGCTCCGTTGCAGAGCGCACATACAACACCATGAAGCGGTTGGAATCTGAGCCTATTCCTGCTATAACATCAACATCTGAGGGCGTGTTTTTATCAGCCTCACTCAGCCCATCTGACTCTCTTGAAAGCACTTATCCAGAAGATAGGGGTTGGTCACGCGAGTAAAATCAAATATGAACGCAAAAGACACTTTACATTTTCAGGAAATTGAGCCCACCCACACGGCTTTAGCCAAAGTGATTCAAGCCAGCATAGGCAATCCTACGCCTGAAAAAATACAATCCATATTACGACAATATGCGAATCATGATCAGCATTTGATTGGGTGCTTTTCTGGCACACTATTGATTGGGGTGATTGGCATTCAGCTGACGGACACCAATGCAATCATTGAGCACATCAGTGTATTAAAAAACTTTCAAGCGCGAGGCATTGGAAAAAAACTTATTCAATATGTGATTAATCACTTCAACATCGACACCATCAAGGCTGAAACGGATGATGATGCAGTGGAGTTTTATCAGGCTCAGGGATTTGACTGCGTCGCTTTTGAAGGAAAATATGGACGGCGCTACACAGCCTTACTGACAAATCTCCACAACTGTTTTAATCTCAGCAATCCGTACAACAACTGAAAAGCGCCCAAAATTAATATTTATTTGATCAAACCTTATCAATTAGTCTTTAAAAACACCATCGCGCAGCCATGTCTTTATCTCTTGAAAACGAGAGGTTTCTTGAAGAGAGTCGCTGACTTTTAAGTAAAACACCTTGTCTATTGGCACCATTAAGGGATGTGCCAGGCACAGTTTGTTTTGCTTGAGGTCTTCTCTGACAAAGATTTCATGGGTCACAAAAATTCCCAGGCTGTTTTCAGTGGCTTGAATGGCCTGAAGTGTTTCATGAAAGCTGATCATGTTGGAGCTGTCCAAGGTGAGATTAGCAGCAGCCAGCCATTGTGGCCAATCTTGCTGGCGCATTGGAGACGTAACCTTGAGTAATCGAGCTTGATCGATAGGGGTTTTATAAGAGGGGGCTTTAATGGCAATCAATTGGTCTTTTGCCAAGACCATGTCAGCATTTACGCCTTGTTGCTCACCATAGCTGATTTCAATGTCGACATCATCGGGTTCGTTTTGATCGTGAAAGATCAGCAGTTGAATTTGGCTATCTGGATAGGTGTCATAAAACAAGCCCAGCTTCGGGATCAGGCATTTTAAACCCAGAGTATTGGGTACGCCCAGCCGAATGATCGATTGGTTTTTATAGCTGCGGACTTTTTTGCTGACCTGCCGCAGACGGTTAAAAATACTAATGATACTTTCAGCGTACTCCTGTCCGGCAGCGGTCAGTTTGATTTTATGACCAGAGCGGTTAATTAAACTAACGTCCAGATCTTCTTCCAGGGCTTTTACTTGCTGACTGACGGCGGAGTGGGTGACAAACAGTTCATCACCAGCTTTGCTGATGTTTAAGTGTCTAGCAACGGCTTCAAAGGCGCGTAAGTGGATTAAGTTGGGCAAAATTCTCATCGTAAGTTTCACTAATAATAAATGTTAGTACATTGAATTTTACCAGAGTGTTATTATGAAGTACAATGGCTTTAATAAATGAATGAGGCACATGATGGAAGCATCGGTATGGAAAGGCGCATTGTTAGCTGTGATGGCCGCAGTATCATTAACTTTAATGAGTGTCTTTGTAAAACTGATTGGGTCAAGTATCCCCGTGTATGAGCTCATCTGGGTGCGGTTTTCAATCGGATTAATTTTGTTAATACCAGTTATAGTGTTATCGCAGGGCTTTAGCTTTAAATTACAAGCCCCCTTTAAGTTTTTGATGCGTACCGTTTGTGCACTGCTAGGCTTGGCTCTGTTGTTTTTGGCGGTGCAAAGGATGGCATTATCACAGGCATTGTTATTGTCGAATACCACGCCATTAATTGTCCCAATCTTGGCTTTCTTAATGGTGGGTGCAAAGATTACTCGTTGGGGTATTTTGGGCGTTGTCATTGGCTTTATTGGCGTAGCGGTGGTGTTGAATCCCACACACACGAATATTGGTTGGGGTGATTTGCTGGCGCTGGCATCCGCATTTTTTGTGGCGCTGGCGATTATTCAAATTCGCCTACTCGGCAAAACTATGGCGACTTGGCCGATGCTGTTCTACTACTTTTTGATGAGCACCATTCTGACCACACCCTTTGGCTTAATCAAAGTGGTGATACCCAGTTCAGGCAGGATGTGGCTGTTTTTGTTGCTGATCGGTGTGGTGGGCTTTATTTATCAGATTTGCTCAACGCTAAGTTATAAACTTGCCCCCGTGCGCTTAACCACGCCAATTTTGTACATCAATGTATTACTCGGTGGCGTATTTGAATGGGTCATCTGGGGACAGAAGCCAACACTATCGTTTTTGATTGGGTGTGTGATCATTGTCAGTGGAGTGGTGATCACCCTATTCTTGGGAACTCCACGCACAAAATAAACCGGAGATAATAATGAAAAAGGCAGCACTGATCGTTCTTGATTTGATTAACGGCATCACTGAGAACGAGCATTTTAAACCGTACATTGAGAAGCATCACACCATTGCCAACAGCAATCGCCTGATTGCCCATGCGCGGAAAAACCATCAGCTGATTATTTTTGTGAAAGTGGGGTTTAGTGATTCCTATGTGGAACTGGCGCATCGCTCACCATTGATGAGCGGCAACAAAGCCAATGGATGGTTAAAATTAAGTGATTCCAGTACCGCATTCCATCCGCAATTGGATTATCGTCCTGGCGATGCGGTGGTGACCAAACATCGGATCAATGCGTTTTATTCCACCAATTTAGAGGCGATTCTCAATGCCAATGAAATCGATCATTTGATTTTGTGTGGGGTTTCGACGAACTTTGCAGTGGATAGTGCTGCGCGTGATGCCCATGATCGCAATTATTTTGTCACCATTGTCAGTGATGCTTGCGCCAGCAGTAGTGAGGAGAATCAAGAAAAAGCCCTGTCGATTTTGGGGATGCTTGCGGAAGTAAAAACCGTGCAAGAGGTCGTGTCATAGCCAGCTCGGATATATCTATTCAAGTAGGGTCAGATGCATTTCTCTCCAGATATTCTTCAATGCCATTATGCCACAACAACTCAATCTAACCCAAAGCGCCTGACCCTTATGAGCTAAAAACGATACAACCTGGTTTCGCGTACATAATGAGGCTGCAAGGTGATCATTCGATCTATAGACGGCACACCAAATGGCCCATGTGGTGTCACTTCCCTATAAGTAGTCACTGGCACTACGCGTGGCTGTGCTGCGGGTGGAGGCGGTGGCGTATGTCTGTGAAAGGCCACCTGCACTCTATGACTCTCCGCTGTGGGAACAGGAACAGGAACGGGGACGGAAACAAAGACAGGTAGAGGTATTGGAGCAGGCCTGACAATATGACTTGAAAAGAAAGCCCGACGCGCTTCTGTTTCTGCTTGCGGTTTCCCATCAATCAAAAAAAGGGTTTCACCAGACAAGCCGAGAGAACTTGCCACGCCTGCCACAACAGCATGAGGAGGAGGTGTCTTTTTATGCCGCTTTAACGCACTTAGTGTTTGTAAATTAGTAAATATTGCCACAATCACAGGATCTGTTCTTTCAAATAGGGCACCACGCCTCATTGCAGCAATCACAACATTTGAAGCATTGTCGAACAGAAAATCTAAATCTTCTTGTGTGATTTGCCTCTGCCGTCTCAAGGCACGAATCGCAGAACAAAGGGCTGCACTGTGCTGAGTGATCGTTTGAATACGATCCATATTGTCTTCCAACAACCCTGGATTAGCGGCGTGAATAGAGCGCGCCAATTGACTCGCTGCACTCCCCTCTCGCAAATCCAGTAGTTTTTTGAGAAATGTATTGTCTTCATCTCCTACTGGACCGCTGCTTGCAAGATGATCTACTGAATAGGACCCCAGAATTTTAGGAAGATCTTTTGAATACTGATGAGCTTCCAAAATTGCGCGAACCGCATATTGGGCAAAGACTGGGGCATCTAAAACCCGTAATGATGCAAGCTTCACAATCACCGCTGTTGCAAGGCTTGTAGAAGGGGTCAAGCTCACAATACGGTAGGCAAGAGCAATCGATGCTGAGATTTGCTCAGGAATAGCGGATCCTGGCAGCGCAAATGCAGGTAAGGCAGGATCCGCACGCCTCAGAGTCTCAACAACTTCTTGTAATCTTAATCTCGGATAAGGATAGGTTGCGCTAGCAAGATAACGCGCCAAATAATCTGCAGTACGCGCCTCGGGGATCAACTGCTGACTCAAGTCTTTTAAGTCATTACACAAATCGACTAAACGATCAGAATGATCTGTAATGGCCAGAATTCTATTCATATGTTCAGCAGTCAATAGTGCAGGATTAAACTGCACGAGGGCAGAAATCACCGTTCCTGCTGCAGGCATGCGATTCAGGTATTGCAAACAAAGACGGATATGCGCTTCTGTGTCAGTATGCCGCTCTTTGAGATACGATATGATCCCACAGGCTCGCCCTTTATTTGCAACCAGTGTCGCTCCGAATTCTTGCAGTAAACCCTTTTCAGAAAAGAATTCAACGGTTTCAATAAAATCATCACCACTGATAGAATGATAACCTAAAGGCCTAAGCTGTCTAACCAAAGCACTTTGTGCCCGCCGATTTTCCCAGCAATCTTCCTCATCTCGCTTGGCACGAGTTAAAATCCGCGCCAAGATGATTTCTTCTGCTGGCGTGATATCTCGGTCCTCAAAAGAAGGGTCATCTTTACAATTGAAGACGAGCTCAATGTTTTTAATAAAGTGGGGATGTGAAGAAAAAAAGGAAAAAAAATGCTCTTTTTTAAAGGATTCTTTAAAATCACTGACTATCTCTCTCACCGTACTTAATTGCATTGCCTACTCCTTGACAGGGGCTGTTGTAACATGGGTTGCTGAGGCACCGCTGCCAAGCCCAAATAATGTTTGAGCTCCCAAAGCACTGGCCGATTCGGGTAATTTACGCATCTCGATGACATCACAAAGGCAAAGCTCTTCGTGATCAGGTGAAAACTCCGCTTTAGTTCCTGACAAAGTCACCCATTCGGCCTCTGTCTCTGGGTAAGCGATCCACAAAAGACATCTGCCGCGCCTAATGCCGCTATGCAATACTAAAGCTCCGAATCAACAGGAGTAAAAATGAAAACAGAAGCAGAATGGCTAAAATTATTTGCAGAGTGCGAATCCTCTGGCTTACCGCAGGAGATTTT
>CANJQG010000072.1 GCA_947476405.1 Thiotrichales bacterium | reverse complement strand
ATGGCTATACCAGTATATTGATGTGGGTTCCTGCAAAAAATGAAATTATTGTCGCTCAGGTGGCCAGCTGGCCGAATGGACATTATGAAGTGCTGTTTCCCAATCAGCCATTGATTCAGAAGATTTTGGCTGAGTTCAGTGGGTCGTAATCCAGCGATTGATCTGATTCGTGGCCTATCCATTTTGGCTGTGATCTTGGGTCATCTTTACATTCATTTACCCTTTGTAAATCAATGGCCGCAATGGCTTGTGGATATTCTCTTCTTTGGCGGATATTATGGTGTTCGGGTGTTTTTTGTGGTTTCAGGATTCTTAATTGCGCAATCGATCATGCATAAATGGGGTGGTTTGCCTCATGTGAATTTGAAGCGTTTTTATTGGATGCGTTTTGCCAGGATTGTGCCCTGCCTGATTGCTCTGATTATTATTTTGAGCGTTCTCGATTTATTCAAAGTGCCAGGTTTTATACTTGTTGGAGCGACGCTGCATCAGGCTATTTTGGCTGCTTTGACTTTTCGCATGAATAATCTGGTCGCTGAGTTAAATGGGCATATTGTGGGGGCTTGGTTTGTGCTGTGGTCGCTTTCTGTCGAAGAAGTGTTTTATCTGATTTTTCCGTTGCTATGTCTAATCTTTAGAAAGCAGTGTTGGCTGATTGGAGTGCTTTGCATTTTTATTGTGATTGGGCCTTTTGCCAGAGTCTTTGGTACGAATGAAGGCTGGCAGGATTATTCGTATTTGTCCTGTATGGATGGCATTGCGTTTGGCGTGTTGGCCGCTTTATTTGTGGCTAAAAATCCCAATCTGAAATCACGAGGCTTTGTTTTGTCAGGGTTGTGTCTGTTCGTACTGATTTTCTGCCTCAGGCATGTGACCTATTTATTGGGGCTGACCAAAATTGGCCTGAATGTGACAGTGCTGGAATTAGGGATCGCTTTGATGCTCATTGCGTGCAGTCAAAATACCTTGAGGTTAAGAGGCACACGGTTTTTGCAGTGGTATGGATGGAATAGTTATGAGGTTTATTTGACGCATATGCTGGTGATTACCGTGGGTGCAGTTATTTTCAAAGAGGTGGGATTTTTGTTGCCGTTGTATGCACTGATGATTGTAGTCAGTGGACTACTTGGCTATGTGCTTGCAAAGTATTATTCTGAACCTTTAAACAATTGGATTCGTCATGTCAGAAATTAAAATCCGACTCCTGACATCAGAAGATTGGGGCATTTGGAAGTCTATTCGTCTGGAGATGCTTAAGCAAGTTCCTGAGGCGTTTGGGTCTTCCTTTGAAGATGAGGTTTTACGTAGTGATACAGATTGGCAGGACTCATTGAAGAAGAGCGATATTTTTGGTGTATTTCAGGGTGGGGATCTGGTTGGAACAGCAGGAATATTCTACCATCAGCAAACCAAGTTGCAGCATAAGGCTGGTCTCTTTGCAGTTTATATTCAGTCCCAATATCGTGGCTCAGGTCTTGCAGGCAAGTTAATTGCAACAATCATCGAGGACGTCAAAACAAAGGCGTTACAGTTATATTGTGCAGTGGTCGTTGGGAATACCTCAGCCCTCAAATTATACCAGCATCATGGTTTTGTACAGATTGGGATTGAGCCGCGTGCCTTAAAAGTAGGTGATAAATTTTATGATGAGATATTGATGGTGAGGGCGCTTGATGAAAAATGACATACAAATTATTAAAGCGACCCTTGCAGAATACCCTATCGTCCAAAATCTGGGCCATTTCTACGCCTATGACCTTTCGCGTCAATGTGGCTTTATCTCAGACGAATGGCGCTTTCCAGATAATGGTATGTACGAGTGTATTGATTTCAAAACTTATTTTGAGGATCCTGATAAAAAGGCTTTTTTGATCAAGGTCAAAGGTGAGGTAGCAGGATTCTGCCTGCTTGATCACGAAAAACTCCGGCCTGAAACGGAATGGAGTGTAGGTGAGTTTTTTATTACGGCAAAGTTTCAGGGTAAAGGCGTAGCGGATTATGTCGCTGAGCAAATCTGGCTGATGCATCCAGCCTTGTGGGAATTACGCGTCATTCCTGAAAATCAGTCTGTGCTTAAATTCTGGCGTAAAGTGGTGGCAAAATTTACTGGTGGAAATTATCGTGAAGAGGTGATTCCTGTGGATTATGATTCAGGTCAGCCAACGCGGATTTTATTGACGTTTGATACAAAGCGGCATGGGGTGCCGCCAAAAATAAATGTCCGTCTAGCTCAATCAGAAGACATTGCCAGCATGGTTAATTTGTCCTATGCAAAGCGCCGCGCGTATGAAAAAGTACAGCCGCAATTCTGGCGATATAAAAAAGGAGCTGAAACATCGCAGGCAAACTGGTTTCAGCAGTTATTGACTCAGAAAGATCATATTCTACTGGTGGCGGGGTCA
Organism: Thiotrichales bacterium; assembly: GCA_947476405.1. Taxonomy (GTDB): domain Bacteria; phylum Pseudomonadota; class Gammaproteobacteria; order Francisellales; family CACEW01; genus JAJZUD01. Next base: position 3,670 of record CANJQG010000072.1, on the reverse strand, counting down.
GAGGGAGAAATAGCGGGCTTCATTATTGGGCAATTGATCACAGCACCAGAAGTCTATGACCCTGGACTGACGTTGATGATAGATGATTTTTGCGTGGCAACACCGGGTGATTGGCCAAGCATCGGTGCAGCACTTTTATCTCAACTTAAATCGCTTGGAAAAGAGAAAGGCGTGGCTCAGTTCGTTGTGGTGAGCGGCGCGCATGATGAGCCAAAGCGTCAGTTTTTAAAACAAGCAGGACTGTCTGTGGCTTCAGAATGGTATGTGGGGGCTTTATAAAATGGATATTCAATCCTATGCATGCTTTTGTAGAGGCGATTCTAAATCAGGAAATCTGGCTGCAATCGTTCAGAATTTTGTGGGTGATGATTCAGAAAAACAAGCCATCGCAGCAAAACTCAACTTTCCCGTCACCGTTTTTATTGAAGATGCTGAGATCCCAATACTTCAATTTTTTTATCCGACCAGTGAAAGTGTCTTGTGCCTACATGGTATGCTGGCAACAGGGAAATACTTGATGCACCTGCGAAACACAGATACATTGACGGTGCAAATACAGTCTGGGCAAATGCTGCAAATGATGAGGCAAGGTGATCGTGTGCAGGTCTTGATGCCGCATGCGGAGATTTTACCCGTGAAGATTGATCTTGCGATGATCGCAAAAATGCTGGATATCAACGTGGATCAACTCGATTCCAGCCTCCCTTGCGTTGCTGCAAGTCTGGGAAGCCCAAAATTGCTTGTGCCCATCAAAGCTGCGGTGATCCTCAATCAACTGCAACCTGATTTCGATTTCATCAAAAAATGGAGCATTGAGAATCAGATTAATGGCCTGTATGTTTACAGTGCTGATGCACCCTCTGGAGTTGATTTTATTGCAAGAGGCTTCAATCCGAAAGGCGGTTGGAATGAAGATGCAGCAACGGGTGTTGCAGCGGGTACATTCATTTCTGTTTTGCCGAAATCCGGTCAAAAAGATTTTGTAATTGATCAAGGTGATACAATGGAGGAGCCCAGTCGAATCTACGTTTCTTTGGCTGAAGATGGGCAGGTTTTGGTCGGTGGGGAAATTCATGAACAAAGGGGATGAGATGCAAAAACTTTTCAAGCAGGCATATCAAGAAGTGATTGATTTGCACAAACAGATTGAAAACTTATTTCACAATAAAACAGATGATTCAGGTCGTCTGCCTTTTTTAAGTTATTTTCATTCAGACTTTACAATGATTCCGCCTGATGGTGTTTTGCGAGATTTTAGTTGGCTACGCAACTGGTTTGAAAGTGCAGCAGGATCACGCCCTCAAGTGAAAATCAGCATTGAGCATTTTAAAGAAAATTTTGCCTGTGAAGAATGTGTCATGGTCACCTTTGAGGAATATCAGCAGGTCAGTGTTCAGGAATCTTTGCGTCGGTTGTCCACGGCTATTTTGGTGCCGACTGACAATTCAAAACAACCTTTGCTTTGGCGGCATTTACATGAAACTTGGGTTAAAAAATAAGGAGCATTGTCATGCAAAATCATTCCGTATGGAGTCTCGATCGTAAAAAAGTGATTATCACAGGGGCTGCCAGTGGTATTGGTTTGGCAATTACAGAGACGTTCTTAGAGTTGGGTGCAACGGTGTTGATGGTGGATAGAGATCAGAAAGCGCTTGATCTTGAAAAAACAAGGCTGCTGGATTTGGGATTTTCTGTGGATTGTATTGTAGCGGATGTGACGCAGGCAAATGATTTGCAAGCCATTGTGCGGAAAATGGAATCTTTTTTAGGTGGGTTGGATGTTCTCGTCAATAATGTTGGAATGAATATCAGAAAGCCGACGTTAGAATATACCGCAGAGGATTTTCATACCATCATGTCAGTCAATTTGGAATCCGCTTTTAATTTGTCGAGACTGTTCTATCCCTGGCTCAAAGCCTCACAACAGGGGCCCAGTATTGTGAATGTGTCGTCACTGAACAGTCAGCGGGTGATTCGTTTTACCTCTGCAATGTATACCGCTTCCAAAGCAGCCCTGGAGCAGTTATCTAATTTTTTAGCGGTAGAGTGGGCGCCAGAGGGAATTCGGGTAAACTCTATTCATCCTTGGGCAACGCGCACGCCCTTAGCGATGGATGCCTTTCATAAAAATCCAGACATTGAAGAGAGAATACAAAAAGCCACGCCATTGGGACGCATTGCTGAGCCTGAGGAAGTCGCTCGTGTTGCTGCATTTCTAGCGATGCCTGCTGCGTCCTATATCACGGGCGTAAATTTAGCTGTGGATGGTGGCTTTAGTAAGCTTGGATTTTAGGCTTGCACACTCTCTTGCACGGTTTTTACTTCCGCTAGCATCCCCAAAATCGACAGGGCTTTTTCTTGATTCTCTTCACTACTGCTGGCGCAAGCATCACTGATAATGGTGACAAAATAATTGCGATCATGGGCATCGCGTGCAGCACTATCCACTGCAAAGTTCGTCGAAACACCGCATAAAATCAAATGATTGATTTCATTGGCATTGAGAATCGCCTCTAAATTGGTGGAATAAAATGCATTGATCCGATGTTTGGTCACCACCGTATCACCAGGGCGATAATCCAATTGCGGATGAAATGCAGTGCTGGAATCACTCAACTTTAACCATCCATTGGCCTTGTTGCCGCTCATCAATGGTGAGCGATGCGCCAGTTCCACATACGAATCACTAAACCCCACTTTCACAAAAATAATCAGCTGATGGTTTTTTCGCGCATGGGCAATCAGGCGATTGCTGTTGGCAATGGTGTGATGCTTCTCAATGTACGGTTTAAAATGCTCGTTCTCAGTGATGCCATTAATCAAATCAAGAACGATCAGTGCTGTCTTTTTCATTATTATCTCCGGTTGATTTTGTGCGTGGAGTTCCCAAGAATAGGGTGATCACCACTCCACTGACAATGATCACACATCCAATTAAAAATGATAACGTTGGCTTCTGTCCCCAGATGACCCATTCAAATACGCCGCCGAGTAATACATTGATGTACAAAATCGGCGTGGTTAAACGCACGGGGGCAAGTTTATAACTTAGCGTCGAGCAAATTTGATAAATAAATCCCACCACACCGATCAGCAACAAAAACAGCCACATCCTGCATGAACTGGGTATCACCACTTTGATTAAGCCAAAGGGTGTGGTCAGGATGGTGCTCATCAAAAAATAGTAGAACAGCATCGGCCAGGTTCCCATAGTTTTGCCAAGCAGGCGAATTTGAATAATCGCCAGCGCCACAAAAAATGCGGATGCCAGCGCCAGCAAATCACCCCAGCCAATATTCGTGTGTGCGGGATTCAACACCACCGCTACGCCAATAAAGCCAAAGACAACGCCCAAAATTCCCCAACGAGTAATTTTTGCACCCACCATCAAGAAAGCCAAGATTGGGACAATTAATGGCGTGGTATTCGACAATAACAATGCCTGTGATAATGCCATCCTTTGCACCGCCAAAAACAACAGAGCCAAGCCTAGCAGTGCACAAATGGTACGCATCAAAAACTTAAAGGGGGCTTGTAATTTAAAGCTAAAGTCCTTCGATAACACTATAACTGGTATTAACAAAATTAATCCGATTGAAAACCGCACCCAGATGAGCTCATACACGGGGATACTTGACCCAATCAGTTTTACAAAGACACTCATTAAAGT
>CANJQG010000071.1 GCA_947476405.1 Thiotrichales bacterium | reverse complement strand
GAGGGAATGCCCTGCCTGGAAAATCGAAAAATTGTTTATTTTTGATGCAATACAGCTGAAAAATTACCCGCGGACGCCTAACGCCGTCAATACGTTCAGATTCTGCTGTTTATCTGGCCATTTCTGAAAATAATATTGCAAGAGGCTCAAAATATCTGTTATAATTAAAAAAAGTTTCATAATGTATAAAAAAAATAATATTCTTCCTGATTTTCTTTACATGCCTATTTCAGTTGCAGCTAAAGGAGTTTCACCTACTGCAATTTTTAGCCCTGCTGCTGCAATTGATTCTGATTCCGGCTGGGAATCTGCAACAAAACCTCGCAATCAAGCACAAAAGAAGAAAATAGTCATTACGAATGAAACGCTGCTTATGCTTGAACTTTCATGCACTTATGCATTGACCCTGTTTTTTTTAAAAAATGACTTTGATGTTTATGTTTATCTCACTGATGGTCCGCTATTATTAGCCCCAGACCTAGCTTCAACAACCGTTGATCTTTTAAAAAAAGCGACTCTATTTGATCCCAAAAAAGACTATGAACTTTGTTATAAACTAGGTTTTTCAAATGATCAACTTGCCATTTTAAATCTTGAAAACGCTTCCAGACTCATTCAACACATTCGTCAAGGCGAATTACCTTATGGCATAACCACTCAAATGAGTTCTTTTTCTTTGATTCAAGGTCTTACCGACAAAAAAATTGGGACTGATGAAACAGATGAAATACATACAAATTTACTCATTCAAAAAGGGAAACTTTCTGACAGCGAAGATGGGGTCATGCATGATCAGGAGTTAACCATGCTTCATGAATTTCAAGCTCAAACAATCGAATTAATTCGAGAAAATAATTATTTTAACCACCGTGAATCATTGTACGAGCGGCAATGGCTCTTTGATTGGTTCAATGAGGCCTGGGAGGGTGCAGATCAGCAACCATTTTTTCTTCAAATATTTCGTCTATGTCTAGACGATTTAGAATATTTTAAGAGCTTATCTGCCATGAGAAAGCATGTTTTCATAAATATTCCAGTCATTGACCTTTCGCATCTTATGATGGATAAGGAATCAGATAAAAATCGAGTCATAGACGCATTAAAGCTCTTTTTTCCATTATTTACAGGTCTTCAGCTGGTTCAATTGCCTGGTTTTTTGAATGAAAGTGATTTTGCAGACAGTCATTCTATTATTTTTTATAAAAGCACTAGACCTTTTTACACTAAGCGTCTTGCTGGGGATCCAATCTTTACACGGGAAGAGGCCTTTGATTCGAGTGTGATCCCCCTCCAAAGATTGAGCTCGTTGGATTTCTCTTGGTTAGGGCGGCCAATGCCAAGCATTCTTTACGAAAGCAAGGCTATGCCAGCAAATTCCATTAAATCCAGTGATAATAAAGGCTCAGCAATATTTGATATGAAACCGATTGGACAGGCTTTAAATACAGCAAGACCAATCAATGTACGCGGAGCCGTAATTGCATACAAACTAGAGACTAATGCCACAACAGGTCAATCTAAACTGTCTCGCTTTGAGCCCGATGCTATTAAGTCTCCTTTGTTATATGAAATCAAACTTTTAACGCTTGGACATCTTGAACTTTATAAGAAAGCCGATCCTAAGGATGAATATTTTGAAATCAACCAGCGAATTCCTAATGATAGGCAATTTCATCGTTTACGCTCCATACATCCTTCAGAAAAACTGGAAGGAATAGTGAGCGATAGCATAGATTTGCTAAAATTTCATCAAGGCAGTGATGATTTTTTTTATGTGAAAAATAAAGGGCCAGATGAAATCAATCTTCAATTTATACTAAAATTATCAAGTGAACATAATAAATCAAGCTTGGACGATCTGGGATCCAAAAAACTTGGATGTGCGGCCCGCTCCATTATTGAGAAGTATGTCAAGCAACCCACGTTTCAAAAAATATGCGATCGAACCAGTTCCATTCCTAAGATAACAGGCAGTTTAGACGAGTGGACTGAAATACTTTATACTGAAGCAGCAGGCGCGTGCTGGCATCGAGCATTGGCTGTTTCAAGCATGATTGCAAAGGCAATCGGCCCAGGCCATGTCAGGATCGTCAGTGTCAATCAAAATCACGAAATGATCGAGGCAAAAAATGATGATAGCGAGTGGATCCCCCTTGATGTTTTAGGTGGCGCCGAGGCTAAAATTAATTATGAAACCCCCTCTATAAGGCCAGATGAAGCCAGAACAGAAAGGCCAGATGAAGCCAGAACAGGTATTCACGCAACGATACGGGCCATGCTTTTGAAGCAGTGTGTAATGCACAAAATAAGCACTCAAGGGGAGTATACTTCAAAAATAAGCGCTCACAGGAATATTTTGCTTCTCTCCAAAATCGCGAAACAGGATGCACTGTCGATCTTGGCGACTCAAGTCAATTCCAGCATCGATACTTTTTATATTCAAAAATCAAATGATATTGATATTGGAAAAGGTGCTTTAATTCTGAATGATACGGGGCCAACGATTGATCTGAAAGGGGGGCATTTTTAAGATTTTTAGAAAAGGCCGCTCAAAATCCAAGCAAACAATTTTCTATCCTGATTCAATGGGATGCATTAACGCCAAAAGAACGCTTAACGCTTCAAGAAATACTGGATGATACTCCAACAATTAAAGGGATCCCCGTAACAAAAAATATTCAAATTATCGGGTTATGCCAAAATCTCCCCGAAGATGACTCGTTTCAATCTAGATACAAAGGTGAAGTCTATACGCTCGCACTCCCACTGACTCAAACGCCTGCTGATTCAGCAAAAAAAGCACCCCGATCCAGCGTGATTGACCTGGAAGGAGAATCTAATTGGCTTGAAAAACTCTTTGGGCGTGTGATCTTGGTTGAAAATCAAATGAAATTTATACCAGGCCCGCTTTTTGGTGGCATGGAGGTCCATCACCGCATTGTGCTTCTAAACGCCCCCCATGATCAACAAGAAGCTATTCAATATGCCTTTGATGTTGCACGCGCACAAGGTTATTTTTTACATCATGGCAAAATGATTCCCATTGCGCCAACCACTCAATTTGACTTATCCAATCTGGATTTAAATTTCGCTGACTTTAAAGTAGAAAAGGTGTTTCGAAATGCGCCAAAAAGAGCAATCGCTAATGCTATTGTGGTGAATACGCACTGTGTGGATATTTTGTTTCAAGATAAATGTATTGTAGAGGGCGTATATAGCGAACTCCCTGGCTTATTAGAGAAATTTCAAGGGCAGCAACTCGCACTTCATGTAAATCGACATTCAGCGGCAAGCGACTTGACTGAGAGCCAATGGTATACCATTTTTAATCGGGCAAAAAGGCATGGAGTTTCTTTATCACTCTATTTGGAGCCTGGTGTTTCCCTGCCACACAGGCTCAATATTGAAAGCGATTATTTCATTGATTCTACTGGCTCTAGTGATTCTACTGATTCTGTCACAACAAAAGAAGAGCCCTCATCCAGTCCCTTGATTTTCAATGTAGAAGACGAGTGTTTTTCAAGTTTATTTTATTCCGTTCGATTCACATCAGAACGAGTCGGTTTTTCAAATTTTGCAATTGAGCTGGGAGGGGCCCTGTCTGCCTTATTGGCAGGAGAGACCGTTATTTTAAAAGGGATATTCTCACCCGAGTTTTTGGATCAATTAGCCCCCATTTCTCTTTCAGGCAATTCGTTTATCATCATAAATGGAGAACGCGTATATTTTACCGGCACATTAATTTTACAAGAAGAAGCAGCGCGCAGCGAACCGAAACCGCCTCTCATCATTTATTCGGAAAGCGGTGATCAAACTAAGGGCCTACTCACAGAAGAAAATTCGACTCGCTTTATTACGGGGCGAATATCCGCTTTGGCGACTGCATTGGATAGTTATGGCATTATACGAATAAGTGGCCCAACTGGCGTAGGTAAAACCAGCATCATTGATGAAATAGCTAGGCGAAACCCAGAAGGCTTGACTCTTTATCAAGAACTAGATGAGTTTGAGGCCTGGGCTCTGGATACATCAAAAAAAATAAAAATATTGCGCATCGATGAACACAATATCGAGAATTTACATTTTACATTTTTGGGCCCAATGTTAACTGGAGAAAGCCCGTGCGTGCTTTATAAAGGCAAAACCTATGAATTAAGCAAGACACATAAGATCATTTTTGCAGGAAATGATCTATCATACGGCGGAGGACGTGTGAGCCAAAAATTATTTGAAGATTATTCCATTCCCACTTTAGCCTTTCAAGATTTCCCCCCCTGTTATATTGATCGGCAAATTTTAAATCCCATTTTTAATAAAATGAGCAAGGAAGGGTTTGATTTATCGTTTGATATAGGCCTTCTAGAGCGAGATATACATGCCGAAAAAGCACGACTTCTGGCACTGTATTATGAAAAAAATCAGGCCAACCCAGGTAGCATGACTGTTCGAGCCCTGCAAAATGAAGCCTTAAAATGGTGTACAGCACGTCTTTTGGAATTGAGTGAACCCTACTCTGCTCCAATCACAACGATGGACAGGCCCTCCTCTTTTATCAAAGCGCCTTATGCTGAAGAAGCGATGACCTGTTTGACGAATGCGCTGATACGTAAAGATTTACAAAGAGAGGGATCGCTTCCCGGAAAGGGTTTAGGACTTAATGGCGTTATCATTGAAGGCTTACCAGGATTAGGCAAAAGCGCGCTTGTTCAACACTGCTTAAAGTCGCGCGATCACAAAAAGATTGCTGCCAATCTCCTGTTAGGGGAACATCTTCAAGATACCCTTCAAATCATTGCAGAAGCCTTTGATAACGGAATACCTGTGTGGATTGATGAATTTGATGCATGCTCGGGAGAAGGCATTGAAAAAGTAATGAATAGCTTCTTAACAGGAAGAAATATTAATGGACAGCCTCCAAAAAAAGAAGGCTTCCTCTTAATCGTCACACTGAATGGGGCAGCCTTAAGTGGGTGCGATATTGTAAGCCCTGCGTTCAAAGCACGCTGTGAACACGTCGTCATAAATCCATTGACCGCCTCTGATATCCAGGAAATTTTAGAGTACAAGTACCCAGCTGATTCTAAAGAAATAAGGGAAATAACTACGAATCAATTTCTGTCCTTACAAGCAAGTCATGGCTTAACGCTAAGAGGCCTACTCCATGTTTTAGACCAAGCGCATCAAGCAGCGCCTGTGATGGGTGGCGCGGGAGGAATTGCAGCACCTTTTTTATTTTCAAATGAAGCAAGACAAGGCGATTATCATGCCAGTCCTTACGCTGTTGGCTAGAGAATTATATCCAACATATGGCAACCAATAATCCTAAGAACGGCATTTGCCAGAATTTAAAATATGCGATAATAGCCAGCAATGACCAAAACAAAGGGATTGCATGGGTAAGAAGCGCAAACGGAACAGTCACCCAAAAGGTGAGTCTAAAAAATCAATATTTGAACTGAGTGAAATATCAAAAAATGTGAGTTTGGCTGTTGACACATTTCGAGGCAAAGTCCAGGTTGAATGGGATCCAGATGGGGCGGTGACCTCGCTGGGCCAGCTGGCTTTTTTTGTTGAGTTTTTGAAACAAGGCGATTTGTTTGATCCCTGTGTCGAGGACTTTCCCGTTGAGTTCGTGAGCCCGAATGCGCCACGGAAGCGCGATATATTAGGCACAATGCTTCTGTCGGTCTTGTCTGGCTACAATCGTTACTCGCATATCACCGCACTGAGAGCAGACGGCGTCAATCCAGATTTACTGGGAATGACTAAGGTCGTCAGCGAAGACTCGATGAGGCGTACGATGCTCAGTGTCGTTGAAGAGCGAGGCATGGATTGGCTACGCAAACATCTTTGCCGTTGCTATACCCCTCTTCTAACAGAATCCTGGATATTGGATGTGGACACGACGGTCAAAGTTTTATATGGCAAGCAAGAAGGCGCCGTTGTAGGCTACAACCCGCATAAGCCTGGGCGTCCGTCGCACACGTATCACACTTTTATGATGGCAAATTTGCGGATCATTTTGGACGTTGAAGTGCAGCCTGGCAATCAGATGGCGTCGAGCTATACCTCGCCTGATTTGTTTGCGTTTCTAGACCAAACGCCTCGTACTTATTGGCCTCAGTTTATCCGAGGTGACTCGGGCTTTGGAACGGATGGGGTGATGGCGGGGTTAGAGGCGCGCTGCATCCCTTATTTGTTCAAACTGCGAGCCAGCAAGGGGGTGAAAGAACTGATCCTGCGCGTCGCGCAAAACAATCAATGGCAATTTGCAGGTTCGGGCTTTGATGCCCAAGAGGCTAACATCACGCTGACCGGCTGGAAACAATCCAGGCGAGTGGTGGTCGTTCGTAAAAAAGTCTCAAAGGAGAGCCTGGCACTTTCAGCAGAGAATGATATAGGCCAGATGGAGATTCACTTCGCTGATATTAAAAGCAAAATGACGGCATATGAATATTCGGTTTTAATTACCTCGCTTCCTGATGATGTCATGGCGATCGCGCAACACTACCGAGACCGGGCTGACTGTGAGAATGTCTTTGATGAAATGAAGAACCAATGTGGCTGGGCCGGCTTTACGACACAGGATATGAAGCGTTGCCGCCTGATGGCAAAAACCATCGCCTTAATTTATAACTGGTGGAGTTTGTTTGTGCGTTTG
>CANJQG010000070.1 GCA_947476405.1 Thiotrichales bacterium | reverse complement strand
TGATGCAATACAGCTGAAAAATTACCCGCGGACGCCTAACGCCGTCAATACGTTCAGATTCTGCTGTTTATCTGGCCATTTCTGAAAATAATATTGCAAGAGGCTCCAGTTATTCCAGTTGTTATGGTTTCAAGTCCACTTATAGTAGAAGGCATAATATTTCAGAAAATGGCATATGAATCCAAGATTTTAGAGTCTTTGGGATTACCCTGTATCGAATTTTTTTCTCTTGATGATTTTGAAAGAACTTTTCTAATGATTGAAGAAAAAGTTATCGTATCAACTATTCAACAAAAGTGGGGAAAAATAAAGCAAGGTGATAGTGGATGGTTTTGCAAAGATGTTCTCGATATCGCATTGCCAAAAGAAAAATCAAGCGGACAATTCGAATTCCCTCACTTAACACCTTATTTGGATGAAATATTTGGAAAGTACCCCAACTAGGCCACACATTACTAAAATCGCAAAATAGCTGGCTGGCGTTTTCAAACAAAAGGCTTATGTATCATGTTCCTGATCATATGAAGCCATATAGTTAAAGTAGTGAGGGCAAACTTGATGCAGATTCTTGCCATATTCAAAAATTTTACCATTAATTTTTAAAGTCGCTATAATATCGACTTAAATCCATATAAATCAATCTATAAACATTATTTAACACTAAAATCCTCATGCTTAGGTCAGGGCAAATTTGGATATGATTTGCGCATCTGCGTAGTTATCCCTTGTTCCGTAGTGTACGGCCTATAAGGATAGGGGCTTTTCCAATTGATTGCCAATGCGGCGCGGTCCTCTGCAGAAAGGCTGTCTCTTTGCTTTTTTTTGCTATGCAGCAAAAGAGGCAGTATCTGAATCATGCGTAGAGGGGCCGGTTGATGCATGTTGTGGCGCATTATAAGGTGCTACTTGATGAGCAGGGGCCTGATGCATTGCAAAAAATGGGTTAATGGGTGCTAAAACCAGAGCGTGTTCTTGTTGTAATGCCGCGGCAAAAAAGGCAGCTGGGAGGGCTACGGGTTGTAAAATATTTTGAAAATTTATTAAGGGCTGATAATTAATTGCAGCCAAATATCCAGATAAATCAGGCACCTGGAAAGTAATAGGATTGATGGTGATATTTAAAACCAAAGGGCGGGGCCGTATCGGTGTCATTTCTATAATTTAGGTGATTCCCAGACAGAACATCCGCTTTCATAAACGCAGTATGGAAAACATTGGAGCAATCGACGCTGATATAAGCATTGTCGGTCTCAAATAAATGCCCACACAATCGCGCTGCATCATCCCAATGCTGCCACGTAATATAAAAAATGCCGTCGGCAGCAATGCTATAAACGCCTTGATCTGTTTGGGGTTGACCCGCAGGTTGTTGCGCCATTTTACCCCAGATATGCCCACGCCCATCCAGGAACATCGAAAAAGTATTATCAATCGTTTTGCCATTGAGATTGTCTGTGCCAATGGATACCAAGGTTTGATTGGTAAAAACGCGCTCTACCTGGATTTTGTTCATTGAAGTTAATGTTGCAGCAAAACTTGCTGTGCTCACTGCAATCAATACTGCACCTACAATGATGCTGACTAATTTTTTCATAATCCACCTGATGTTTAAGAAGATAAGTTTGATTTTAAACGCTCGCTCTGGCAAAAGAAAGAAAAACCAGCCATTGCACATATCGTAAATTTACGATATAATGTCTTTCATGAATACAATCAACACACTCAAAGCTTTAGCCAACGCCAAGCGGTTTCAAATCCTGGAATATCTCAAGGAGCCGAAGCTGCACTTTAGCTCCAACCAATGCGATGTGGTTGAGGATGGCATCTGCGTGGGACTCATTGAGGAAAAAATTGGCCTCTCTCAATCGACCGTATCGCATTATCTGTCACAAATGGAAAAGGCAGGCCTGATTACAATGGAACGTCATGGTCAGTGGACTTATTGCAAGCGTAATGAAATAGCGATTCAGGATCTAATCAAAACACTCGAAAAACTGTAAAAAAATTTAACCCAATATATCTAATTTTTGCGATATATGAATAAATAGGAGATCAATATGAATCTAGCCCTCTTCGCCCTGGCCCTCAGCGCCTTTGGCATCGGCACGACTGAATTTGTGATTATGGGGATTTTGCCCCAGGTCGGAAACAGCCTACATGTCAGCATTCCTGCAGCAGGATTACTGGTGAGCTTTTATGCTTTGGGTGTAGCTGTTGGTGCGCCTATTTTAGCTATCCTGACCAAAAGCTTCTCGCGTAAAAAAGCCCTGCTGATTTTGATGTTGATCTTTATTCTCGGCAATATTTTCTGCGCGCTGTCTTTCAACTATACTGAAATGATGATCGCGCGGATTGTGACCTCGTTTTGTCATGGCTCGTTTTTTGGAATTGGGGCTGTGGTCGCTGCAGGATTAGTAGCACCACAGCGCAGAGCCAGTGCCGTTGCGTTGATGTTTACAGGGCTGACACTGGCCAATGTGGTCGGCGTCCCTTTTGGTACTTGGATCGCCCAGCATTGGGAATGGCATATTACTTTTTGGCTGATTGCGGGAATTGGCGTACTCGCTTTTTTAGCCCTGCTCGCCTTTCTGCCAGACAATGGGGCCAGTGAGATTCCTGTTGATTTCAAAGCGGAGTTGAAAGTGGTCCGTCAACCGCATGTGTTGTTGGCGATGTTGATCACCATGCTGACTTTTGCCAGCGTCTTCGCGCTCTTCACTTATATTGCACCGATTTTATTGGATACGACTAAAACGCCGCAAAGCTGGATTACGGTGACTTTGCTGATTATTGGCGTCGGCTCTGTCATTGGCAATCTTTGGGGTGGGAAACTGGCTGACAAAGGCATCCTGTCTGCACTGATGATCACGATCGGCTTTTTGTTTGCAATCTCACTGATTTTTACCTTTACCAGCATCTCGCCTTATCTGGCTGTCATTACGCTGTTTTTCTGGGGTGTGGCGTCTTTCTCAACCGTTGCGCCTTTGCAAATGAATGTGGTGAAATCCGCACATGCCGCACCGAATATTGCCTCTACCATCAATATCGGAGTTTTTAATATTGGCAATGCGATCGGTGCTTATTTGGGAGGCGTGCCGCTTTCAATGGGTTTTGGGCCAAGATCTTGTATTATCGTGGCTTTGGGCTTGGCTGTACTTGCGATTTTAGCGACCATTTTGAAAGGGATTCTGGCCAAAACGCATTGGCAGGAACATTGTCGGCAAGCCCATCAATGACACTGAACTAGATCACCAAACAGAGCCATTACCTTTTTAAACACAACAGCATCATCTTTATCGGCTAGCGAATTCACTGCATAATTGAAGTATTGTTGGGTTTTAGGATCATAAACATAATATGCCGTAAAGCCAGTGGTGACGCCATTATAGAGATAAACCATTCGATGCTCTTCTGGCCAATAATAGCCGACAATCCCAAAGCCAAATCCTAAGGGATTGCCTAAGTTTTTATTTGGATTGAAGGGCGTGCCATTGACTCTGGAAACCAAAGTCGTCAATTGACTAATCTGCGCTTGATTGAGCAAAGGCCCTGGATTGTAAAGCGCATGCAGATAGGTATTGAGATCGGATGGCGTCGAAACCATTGCGCCCGCTGAGTTATATTCCGAAAGCGAAAAGTCAGTCACATCCTGGCCAAAAGGCATAAATGCATAGGGATCATAGGATTTCGTTGAAAAAGCATAGCCGTGAACAATCTCATCCGGCGGAATCCCTGGAATTTCCTGCAGTGTATTCACTGGGAAATACGTATGCTTGAGGCTTAGCTTTTGGATGATCCGTGCATTCACTTCTGCCTCTGGACTTTGTCCCGTCACCCGCTGAATAAACTGCCCTAGCAAAGTGTAATTGGTATTGGAATATTCCCACGATGTTCCAGGTTTAAAATCAAGTGGATAAGCATAAGTGAGATTCAAAATTTCAGTAGGACTGATATAAGAGGCATACTCTTTCAAAGTAAATTTCATGTAAATATCAGTCGGCTTGCTGGTTCCATTGCCTGGAATCCCGCTGGTCATATTCAATAATTGACGTAAAGTGATGCCTCCCCACTTTGGATACTCTGGAAAATATTTTGCAATGAGCGTGGGGTCATCCAGACTAAAATGTTTTTCTTGCGCTAATTGCAAGATCACGACGGTGATAAAAGACTTGGTAATACTGCCAATTTGAAATAGGCTATTCTGATTAATTGCGATTTTGCTGCCAATTCCATTCACACCGCCATAAACCGCAACAGGCGGTGAATCTCCTCGTTGTGCAAGCAAGGCAATGGCCGTGATATAACCCGAAGAGTCTCTCTGCTTCAAGTCCGCTGTTGCAAAATTTTGGAGGGTTTGTTTCTGCTGAATAGCGCAAGAATCAGCACTTACTGTTGCAGCAAAAGAAATCGCATTCACCGCAATCAACACTGCAGCTACAATGATGCCTACTGATTTTTTCATCATTCACCTCATGGTTTAGTATTCAAATAATTCAATGCAGTCTGACACATGACAATGGCTGCATTTTTCATAATGCTATCAGGAAAATCAAATTTGGAAGTGTGCACAGGCGGCGAATTTTCACCCGCGCCAACCAAAAAGAAGCAGCCAGGCACCAGACGCAGATATTCCGAAAAATCTTCCGCCGCAATTTGTGGCTTAGCAAACTCAATGACCTCAGCATCGGACAAGCACTCTTGCGCAGTTTTTAAAACCAATTTGGCCTCTGCTGCCGTATTGATCGTGGGTGTGTGAAAAGCAAAATAATCAATGGCAAACGTAGCGCCACCTGCAATAATAATCGCCTGACACTGATGCTCTATATCTGCTTTTAATTGGGCAAGAATCGTCTCATTTTCTACGTAATAGACACCCGTTATTTTCACCGTATCGGTCATACCGCTTTTCATTTCACCGCACTCAAAGCGGGTGATATTCAAAATCGCACCCTGACGGCTATATTCTTGGCAAAGCGTCTCTAAAGCCGTAATGTATTTTGCACCAATCAGCACAGGATTAATCGCATTCTGGGGCATGGAAGTATGCGCCACGCGACCCTGAATGGTGATTTCAATTCGCCCTGTTGCAACCAAAATCGTTCCAACACGTGTCCCTACATGCCCCAGGGCAAGCCCAGGCCAGTTGTGATAGCCGAAAATAGCATCGACTTTCGGATTCTCTAACACACCGTCTTTGATCATGGCGAGTGAACCCTTGCCCCCTTCTTCTGCAGGCTGAAAAATCAGTTTTACTTTACCCCGAAAATGCGCCTTCATCTCTTGCAAAACCTGTGCGACCAAGAGCAATGTGGCGGTGTGTCCATCATGCCCACAGGCATGCATCACATTCGGATGGATTGACTGATAAACCACGCCTGTTTCTTCATGAATCGGCAAAGCATCCATGTCTGCACGCAGTGCGACTGTTGGGCCTGGTTTACCCGAATCAATCATTGCGACAATGCCTGTTTTCGCAACGCCAGTTCTCACTTCGCAGCCATAAGATTTCAGTGCTTCTGAGACTAGCGTGGATGTTTTGAACTCCTCATATTTGAGTTCTGGAATTTGGTGCAGGCTCTGCCGTAATGTAACCATTGCAGGCAAATACTTATGCACTAATGTTTTGATCATGCTTTCTCCGAAACAAATGCCGAAAAGTCAGGATGAAATTTGCTGGGCTGAAACTCAATAATCTCATAATCAGCTACATCATGCTGATAAAAAGGATCTTGCTTGACCAGGGCTTCGACATCCGCACGGTTTTTGAGATGGGAAATAATCACTCCACCCGTTCGCGGCGCTTTGGCGCCCGAAGCTACAAAGGCATTGTTTTTATACCCTGCATCCAGAAAAACACGATGCGCGGGAATATGGGGATCGATTTCTGATAATGGTTTCTTGTAGGTCAATATGATAATGAACACGGCGCCTCTCAAGAATATAGCAAATTGATATATCTAATGCTACCATGATTTTGACTAATCCAAAAAGGGTGATGATCATGACAAACCTGTCCATTTTAAAAAGCATTTTAAGCACAGCGGAAATCAAGCCCAATTCGCTTGAACATATTCAGATTGAAGGCCACGATCCTATTCTGCCCAGCCCTTTTTTAATCGGTGAAGCAGGCGCAGCGGCTTTGGCAGCAGTGGGTTATGCGGCAGCTGAACTCTGGAAACTCAAAACAGGACGATTGCAACAAGTCAGCATCAATGTCAGAAATGCGGCCATAGCGCAACGTTCCAATCAGTATCTCAAAGTGATGGATGGCAAAACCGAGGATTTATGGAGTCCCTTTTCTGGATTCTATGAAACTGCAGATCAGCGTTTTATTCAGTTTCACTGCAATTTCCCGCATCATCAACAAGGGGTGATTGATTTTTTGGGTTGTGCTGCGGATAAAGCAGCTGTAATTGAGGCAGTCAAAACCTGGAAGGCTGATGTGCTTGAGGAATCGTTGAATGAGCAAGGCCTCTGCGTATCGATTCTGCGCTCTCCCACTGAATGGCAAGCACATCCTCAAGCTCAAGCCATTCGCACCCTACCGTTATTGGAAATCATCAAAATCGGCGAGACTCAACCTATCGCCCTACCAGGCCGTACACTACGGAACAAGGGATAACTACGCAGATGATGAAATTCTTGGCGTGTAGCCCTGTTTTTCGCAATATACTCCCGAGCTAAAATACATCAAGCAATTTTTTTAAGTATCACTATAATAT
>CANJQG010000069.1 GCA_947476405.1 Thiotrichales bacterium | reverse complement strand
TATACTGGTATAGCCATCGATGACCCCAGCATAATACCAAACCAGCCCGATACCTTGTACATTCAAAGAGTAAATCCCCAGGCCATACGCTGCACCCAAAGGTTTAAGCGGACTGGGTGGAACAGGAATAGTGGTCATCAGTTGGTTAAGGCTGGCCTGATTCAAAATAATCCCTGGGGTAAACAATGCGTGCGTCCAGGTCACTAAATCATGACTATCCATCACCATGCCGCCCGCTGGGCCATACAAACCAGCGTTGAAGTTCGTCACATCCTGCTTGCCCATATAAGCATGCGCCATTTTGGTTTCAACTGATTTTGGGTAAAACGCTGTGCTGTAAAAAGTGTGGTTGAGCTTGAGCGGCTTGAAGAAGCGTTGCTTGAAAACTGCCTCTAGTGGCTGCCCTGTCACTTTTTCAATGACCAAGCCCAGCAGATAATAATCGGTGTTTGAATAGTGCCATCCTTGTCCTGGCACAAAATAATCCGGCATTGCATAGGCCATATTGATCAATTGTGCTGGCGGGATGAGCGTTTGCGGATTGCTGTTCGAGAAGGTTTTAAACTGTGGCGACTCTGTAAAATTGGGAATACCACTGGTCATATTCAAAACCTGTTGGAGAGTAATTTCTTTCCAGCGTGGGTACTCTGGCAAATATTGGCCTAATGAATCAGTCAGCTTCAGCTTCCCCTCTTCCTGCAACTGCAAGATGCTGGCTGCAACAAAGGTTTTGGAAATGCTGCCTACACCGTAAAGTAAATTCGCCGTGACTGGCATTTTGCCATTCATCAGCGTGGTGCCACTCGCATAATTGCTGACATGGTCGCTATTCAGATCCGCCACGCTAACCACAACTGAAGTGATTTGGTTTTGGGTGCGCCAAGAGTCTAAGTTTTTCTGAAAATTGGATTCAGCCGCAAAGCAAAAATGCAGCGGGCATAAAAGAGTCAGGATAATTTTGTAAACCTTCATTAAAAACCTTTATTTTATAAACTTTGAATAGCGGTATTTTTAGCACAAGCCACTAAAATTGTACAGCAAAAAACAGCCTTGAAATCACTTCAAAGCCGCACGCAGCTTTTTGTTCATGGGCACAGAATAAAATTTGGAGATCCCCTCTGCGACCAAAACAGACAAGCCGAAAAACAAGGCCATCCATAATAATTTGGTGACATTGCCCAATGCCGCAGGCGAAACCAGCGTCTTCATCGAGGCCAGGATAATGATGTGGAACAGATAGAGTTCATAGCTATTGCGGCCAAACCAGCAGACCATTCGGCCAGGTGGGCGCATCGCCTTGGCAGATACGACATCATGACTATTGTCATACACCAGTAAAACAGCCGTTGCGATGGCGAATAGGGTCACTCCAATCACCACATTGCTCATAATATTGCTGTAAAGATAAACGCCAATCAAAAGCAGCACTGCACCTATTTGCATGGCCTTGCCCACGTGCCCTTTTAATTTTACCTTTTGCGCAATCATCGCTGCGCAACAGCCAATTGCAATGGCATCAAAACAGGACAGATAGCCATATAAAGCCACGATTTCATTCTGAGTGTAAAAACTGCGATAAATCGGGCCGACAATAATCAACACAATACACACCACCACTAGATAACGCATCCGTTTCAGCAACAAACATAACAAGGGGAAAAAGAGATAGAAAACTTCTTCTACCGAAAGCGACCAATAGATATTCAAGCAATAATTGAAATAGCCAATTTTAGCCATCAAGACATTATGCCAAAAAGTCAGCACGGACAGAATACCCATAAAAAAGGAGGTCGATCCTGGGCTGTTTTCAAAAATGGGAATGCGTACCCAATTCAAAATACTGATAACCAGCAAAGCCAGTAGAAGACAGGGCATGATCCGCGCAAAACGAAAAACATAAAAGCCACGAAGCTTGATTTTAGCCGCACTGCCATAACGCTCCAGCGAAGTGGTCGTAATCAAAAATCCAGAAATTACGAAAAACATCACGACGCCATAATTGCCGTTATGTCCAACCAGATTAATAAAATTGACCGAGAAAACATCCGCCAAAGCGCTTTGATCGATATGATAGGCGAGGTTAAAGTGCAACACCAGGACACTTAAAATCGCGATACCACGCAGGAAGTCTATCTTTTGATTGTGATGACTCAGCATTTAAGAACCTGCCTCCATGGTTATGATCTGCTTAATTGCAGCAATCACCAGCCAAGGTGCATGATTCTGGACATCGTGCAGCGTATTAATGCTCACATGCTGACTATTTGGCGTCAAGGCGGCAAGTTGATTTTGCCAAACAGCCCATTGTGCCTCTTGAGCAGATGAGGCGTACTGAGTTGCTGAAAGCTTATGCTTTGTTGCGCTGATCATAATCAAAGGAATCTGTGGAAATACGGGTGCAGAAAGGACTTCTTTTTGGCTCAGCCTAATGCCATTGGCCTCGGCATAATAAGACGCTGTAATCGGCGGCAATGGATCAATCTGTGTTTGCCACGGGCTCATCGAATCAACCAATACCATGCCTGCCACTTCTTTGGGATATTCTCTTGCAAAGAGTTGCAAGTAAAGGCCTCCCAAGGAATGACCCACCAAAATATAGGGCGGCTGTAAATGTTCTTTTTGCAGTAGCGAATGCAAATGATCTACGATTTGCTGGGCGCTGACCTGTTGGGAATAAATCAGGCGATTGTAAGTCATGACTTTTGCGAAAGCAGAGACTTCTGGTACGACATATTGCCAGCTGGACACATCATCACCCAAGCCATTTTCAAAAATAACTGTTGCCTGCCCATGACCAGAAACATCAATGACTTCAGGGCTTGCAGCTTCTAAATGAAACATAAATAAACTTAACAGCGCCACGCCAATGATTTGTTTGAGCTTAAGCATAAATTTCCTTAATTCCATTCGTACAAGATATCAGGACACCGCTCTTCATTGCCTGAACCATCACTGAGTTCTAGTACCTGAAAGCCATGGCGTTCATAGAAGCGCCTGGCACCACTATTTTCCTGAAAAGTATGCAGACGAATGGGTGCGCCTAAGGCTCTTTTTGCATACGCCAGCAATTGCGTGCCTATTCCCTGTCCTGTCACTGGTGGGGCGAGATACAATTGATCAACCCAACCTATCCCATTTTGTTTTGATAACGCCATCATTCCCACAATTTGACTTGACTGTTCTGCCACAATTACATCGCTACCTGGGATCAGGGTTTTGCACACCCACTCATGAATGCTTGCATCTGAATGGATTAGTGGCGCAAAAGAAACAAATGCTTTACGTGAAACCAAGTAAATCTCAGCGACAGTCTCTGCATCAGCCAAGTTTGCTTTACGCAGTGTCAGTGTATGAATCAAGGCCGCCGCATCCCAATTGCAAATCAAGCGCTTATTGAATCAGGTTTGGTCTGAAATTGCAAACGTCATCAACTCTCGATTCCTGAGCACAAAAAAGTGCGTGACAATCGCCATGAAAATGACTACAGAAATAATGATGCCAATATTGCGAAAGGATCCCTCATAAAAACAACTGGCGATCTGAAGACTAAGGGCCGTAAAAACCAAGCGCCCCCCTTGAATCATGGCTGATACTTTCGCTTTTGCCTGAGGCATAAAATTCAAACACAAAGGGTAAAGCTGCGTAGAGGGCATAATTTGACTGATGATAAAAGGCAAAAAGGCCAATGTGATCAAGAGCGGATTATGATTTCCCCAAAAGGTCGCGATTACCAGCGTGATTAGGCTAAAAAGATAGACCAGACCGGATACATGTAGGATTTTTTTCTGCGTATAACGATGCATCATCAAACCAAATAAAATACTCCCCAAAGCAAAAACTAAGGCAAATATTCCCTGGTAATAACCAAAGTGCCTCAGACTCACCCCCAAGTTTTTCATATAAAGCAACGGCGACATCCCTACAAAAATCCAATACGGGATAATCATCAAGATAATATTCGCCATCAAGAGCATCAAAGGCTTGGACTTGAATAACGGTAAGTAGCCCCGCAATGAAATGGTTTCTTTATGTTCCGGCAACTTATACTTGGGGACAAAAAACACCGACGCCAGCAATACAATCAAGCCTAAAATTAAAAGCAGTACGAAATTACCCCGCCACTGAAAATACAGGGCAATATAACTTCCAATCAGTGGGGAAACCGCCACAGCAATATTCATCGATCCATTCAACATCGCCAATAAAAACTGCTGCTTCTTCATGGCATAGGAATCCGCTATAATTAAAAAGCTTAAGATAGCAGGCGCTGCAATGCCTATCCCTTGCAGAAAGCGCCCAATCAGCAGACAAGAATAAGTTGGCGCACTGACACAGAGAATACTGCCAATCACAAAGATCAGCAGGCCCAGCAAAATAATAGGCTTACGCCCATAACGGTCTGCCAAGCTGCCCACAAAAAACAGGCTGATACAATAACCTATAAAATTGGCAGACAATAAAGCCTCAACCCAAAATGGCGTCAAGTTAAACTGAGCTTGTAGCTCAGGAAAGCTGGGCACAAAGAGGTCAAATTCCATCCCCGTCAATAAATCCATTAAAATCACTGCAAATAAAATCATCATTTGTTCTCTCCTACTAAAAAAATCTCACCGATTCCAATAGACTCCAAAAAATCGGCATCATGCGAAATCACAATCAAAGCACCTGGATAGGCTTGCAAAACCTCAATAACATGGTTGCGCGTCTCCAGATCAATATTATTGGTGACCTCATCCAAGATCAGCATTTTAGGCGTTTTTGCTGCAATCTGTGCCAACGCCAGTCGTGCTTTTTCGCCACCGGATAAATGGGCCACGAGTGCATTGACCTCTTCATTTTTACGAAACAAAAAGGTATTGAGGTGCTTGCGAATCTCCGCATGCGTCCAATCTACTTGTGCTTGAATGATCTCCAGGGCGGTTTTTTGTGGATCCAAACTGGAATAATGCTGATCAATATAACCGATTTCAGATGGCTGTGGCACAATCCATTCACCTGTTTTGCTGACACTGGCATCATCCAATATTGCCTTGACCAAGCTTGATTTGCCCGAACCATTATCACCTGTAATAGCGAGGCGCATTCGGCCCGTCATTGACAAAAAGATGCCTTTTAAAATGGGCTGGTCATATCCGACTGAAGCATGGCTGATTGAGACAATCGTCCGATCATTCACCTCATCTACTTGCAAGGAAAATGTGGGCACGATGATTTCAGACAAAGCCAATCCTGCCAACTGATTGAGCAGGTCTTCTTTTTTATGCTGCAAGGCTTGTCGTTTTTGGCCTGAAGTTTGTTCAGCACGTCTTGCTTTCGCCCCTGAGGTAATGGTCGGCCATTTACGTTGCACTATATGCTTTTCGCCCTGGCCACGACTGGTTTTAGCACGCAGCTGCTCTTTCATTAAGGCCTCATGCATGTCCTTTTTCTGGCGTTTTAAAATCGCCAATTCTGCTTCAGCTGCGTGGCGTTGCATCGTCATTTCACGTATATAATCATCGTAGGAGCCTCTGAAAATATGGATATGGCCTTCGTTAATATGCCAAAAAGTATCGACACAATGGCGCAACAACTCCAGATCATGCGAGGCAATCAGCAATGTGCCCTGATAGGCTTTCAACATACGGATCAGCGATTTTTTATTGCTAGAATCCAAATGATTCGTCGGCTCGTCCAGCAGTAACAAATTTGGTTGTTTTGACAAAGCCTCACTCAGCGCTTTATTAAAACGCTGGCCGCCACTCAGATCACTAAAATCATCAATGACCTGGGGAACGTCTGCCATACAGACATCATAAGGAATCAGCAACGCGCCTTCACTGGGCTGAATTCTACCGTTCAGCATATTCAGCAGCGAAGACTTGCCACTGCCATTTCGCCCCATCAAGGCAATATGTTCGCCATAGTGAAGCTGTGCATCGAAATCTTCAAAGCAGATTTTGTGTGAAAAAGACAAACTTAAATTTTTAAATTGGATTGGGGTATGCATCATGATATTCTCTCAAAAGGTTCAGACTTGGAAACGCTGGGTTTCCCGCTTTGCCCTGCCAACCAGGGCGATTTAAGAGATGTTTCTCATGACTGTTTACGCCTTTATTTGAATGAATTAACTGAGCGGATTTTACTATACTTTTGAAAATAATGCAAGCTGATTTTTTAGCTACCACTTATCCAAATAGGTTTCAATCTGAGCTTCATTAATCCCCGCCACTGCATATTGCCAGATCTCACGACTCAAACGCATGACTGGTGCCGCTTCCAACACGCCTGAAGCACCATGCATCAATCGGGCAAACAATGCGCATTCTTCAGCAAGCAATAAGGCTTCGGCTCGCAAAGCATAGGGGTTTTCTGCTGGGCCATTCAACACTTCTTGATAAAACACCTGCCAATCTGCTTCCAATTGTCGATGACGCGCGGCTGCTTGATCAGAATTGAAATGCTTACCCTTTTTGGATAATTTCAACAACGCTTTCGCTGCACCGGTAAAATTATACAAAGTGGGGTGCTCACGCATCACATCTGGGCCTTTTTGACGAATCGCAATGATATCCTCATCAGCGATAAAGTAACGATCCAGCGTTATGCCAACTGTCTGTGTTGAATTATCCTAAGAACGGCATTTGCCAGAATTTAAAATATGCGATAATAGCCAGCAATGACCAAAACAAAGGGATTGCATGGGTAAGAAGCGCAAACGGAACAGTCACCCAAAAGGTGAGTCTAAAAAATCAATATTTGAACTGAGTGAAAT
>CANJQG010000068.1 GCA_947476405.1 Thiotrichales bacterium | reverse complement strand
CGCCTTTTGATATACTGACCCCAGCCATGGTCCAAGTTGTCGAGGATGCGCTTAATTCTAGACCACGAAAGATTCTAGGCTACAAGACTCCACGTGAGGTGTTTTTTTCTGATGCTTAACACTCTCGCACTTCGGGGTTGAATGGGCGTCTTTTAAAACAGCATAGACGATATTGCCGCCGACAGGATTGATTTTGACTTGAAGCAGCGGCGTATCTACTGTGATTAGATCAGGAGTCGTCGATATAGCGCTGTCTGTAACGGGCAAATTAACACTGCTCACCGTTTGGGCTGCTACAGGCTCAGGTGATTGATTTGCAGCTTGCCATTTCATAAATAACACACTGACAGTGACAAACAGCGCCATATACAACGCGACTCTGATATTTTTCAAACAAAAAATGTTACTCATGATCTTTCAGTTTCTAAATTTGACCAAAAGAAAAGGATACGGCTTTGACCGAAAGAAAGATGTAGAGAATTTGTAGCATCAATCCCAGGAGGTGGGCACGAACAAATACCCCTTCCCCCACACTGTTTTGATACGGGTGGGATTTTCAGAGTTGTCGCCTAATTTATTGCGTAGATGGGAAATCTGTAAATCAACGGAACGATCCAAACCATCATGGTCAATACCGCGTAGTACCCGATAAATGGTATTGCGATCAACCGTTTTTCCTGCATTGTTAGCCAGGAAAATTAAGAGGTCTAACTCAACACGCGGCAAATCAATCTCCTTGCCTCCCAAAGTAATTGATCGGGCAGCCTGGTCAATGCGGAGAGAGCCAAATTCAAGAACTGATAGACTACTATTCTGGCGATTGCCATGGCGCAATAAAGCTTGAATGCGAGCCAATAAAACCTGAGGATCAACGGGCTTTTTGACGTAATCATCTGCCCCATCATTCAAGCCGGTGATTTGCATATCATCTTCCTGGCGGGCAGTCAGCATCAAAATAGCGCCTTGATAGTTTTGGCGAATGGAGCGACAGACCTGAATGCCATCCAGCTTTGGCAACATGATGTCCAGAATCACCAAATCCGGCTTTTTGTTGAGAATACGAAAAACGGCCTGATCTCCTGAGTCAATCTGAGTGACTTCGAAATCATAAGTTTTGAGAAAATCCCGCATTAAATCACTGAGGGCCTGATCATCTTCAACAATAAAAATATGAGGCATTATGCGCTCCTTAAAGGGATGGAGAGAGTAAAGCGCGCACCACCCAAAGGTGAATCTTCAACTTGAATCTGCCCGCCCTGCGCTTCGATTATTTTTTTGCTGATGGCGAGTCCCAGGCCATGGCCGCCAGTCTCTTTATTGCGACTGGTATCTAGACGTTTGAAGGGTTCGAAAAGATCTTGACGCGATTCTAATGGAATGCCCTGCCCATCATCGTCGATCACAAATAAACAGTGCCCGCTCTGTACTTTTACGGTCAGAGTGACTTGATGCTGCGCATAGCGACAAGCGTTGCTGAGAACATTCTCAAGCGCACGCTTCATGAAATAGGCATCGAAGCGCAATAGGGTTGAATCATCCATCTCAAACTGAAGCTGCCATTGACGTTCAGGGTGATGTGATTGCAACAGCGCGAACAATTCCCTGACAAAAGGAGCAATGGGCAAATCTGCAAACTGAAGCGCGGGATCGGTGCGATCAAAACGAGCATACGTCAGGAGTTCATCGACCATTTGATCTAATTCTTCCACATCATGATTGATGCGTTGCAAATACTGGGAGTTCACGCCCTCTTTCGACAGCATTTCTGTTGCAAAGCGGATACGGGCCAGGGGACTGCGAATCTCATGGGAAACCGCATTGGTCAATTCCTTATGCGAGGCAATCAACTTCTTGATATGCTGCCCCATTCGGCTTAAGTTTTTATACAAGGGAAATAACGCCAATTGTCGTGGCACTTTAATTTCATAATCAAACTGCCCTCGCCCGTATGCATCAGCCATGCTTTGCAATTTATTCAAATTACGATAAAAGGGATAAGTCCAAAGCCAAACGATGAGAAAGAGCAACAGCAAGCCAACACTTACCCAGGCGTAAATCAAGAGAGGCCGAGGATCTTTTTTTGGACCCAATACTACAACCTGCTTTGGGTCAGGGGATATAAAAGAAATAGTCGCAGCATAATTATTTTTCTCATTGATGAGCAAGCCCCATTTTAATAAACGCGCTTGAGAAACCTTATCAAAATATTGAAAAGACTGGAGTCTCATGGGTGCATTGTCAAAATTAGGCGACATGTCAGACAAGGCTGTAGGCCAGTTTTTTTCAGGAATACCACTCAATTCCTGATTGATCATATTTTTGACCCAATTAGTCGCGTAGACATATTGGGTGATGTCTGACTGAAAGACTCCCATTTTTAAAGCTAACCCAGTATTGGGTAAATGATAAAAGGCATAGGCTGGGGTGTAGCCATCAGGGCGATGATTATCAATTACAACATTGCCCTTGAGCAAGGCGTTGCGATCGACTGTAGCAGGTAAATCAGCTAAAGAAACAAGGCTTAAAGGATTGTCAGCGTCTGGGGAGATCTTTTGCAAATATCCAGGCCACTTTGCCTGGGGCATTGCCTCCAGCTTTTTCCCGTAAAACACAAAAACGTTTTTAAAAAGCACATTAGCATCGCGACTTTCCAGATGCTGCGTCAATGATAGCGAAAAGAAATAAACAGCACCCACCAGGCCTAAAATAATCAGGACGAATAAAATGTAGTTTCGCAAGAATAGTTTGATCATTAAGTATTTATTCCCAAAGAGTTATTAACCATTCTCGCTACTTTAGGAGCCGCGTGCAAGCAAAGTAAACGTATCCGTTACTCCAATCGCATCCAAAAAATCCTGATCATGCGAAATCACAATCAATGCACCAGGATAAACAGAAAGCACTTCCATCACATGCGCTCTGGTTTCAAGGTCAATATTGTTGGTGATCTCATCTAATATCAGCAGCCTGGGCGTACGTGAGGCAATTTGCGCTAAAGCAAGGCGCGCCTTCTCTCCACCTGATAAATTAATCACTTTGGCATTGACCTCCTCATTCTTACGGAATAAAAATGCATTGAGATGCTTGCGAATTTCCGCATGCGGCCAATCGACTTGATCATGAATGATTTCCAAAGCTGACTTTTGTGAATCAAGACTGGAATAATGCTGATCCAGATAACCGATTTCGCTAAGATTGGGCACAATCCACTCGCCTGTTTTTATCACGCTGGGGTCATTTAAAATGGCTTTCACCAGGGTTGATTTGCCAGAGCCATTATCACCTGTGATTGCAAGACGCATGCGCCCTGTGATAGAAAGCGCAATATTCTGCAAAATGGACTGATGATAGCCCACCGCACCCTGACTGATTGAAACTAAAACATGATCACCTACCCCCTCCGTGTTCAGAGAAAAAGTAGGCACAATGATTTCAGGCAAAGCCAATCCTGCCATACGATGAAGCAGCACTTCTTTTTTATCCTGCAAGGCTTGCTTTTTCTGGCCGGAGGTTTGCTCTGATCGCGCAGCCTTCGCCGCTGAAACCACTGTCGGCCATTTACGCTGCTTGATATGCTTTTCGCCTTGAGCGCGGCTGGTTTTGGAGCGCGCCTGTTCTTTCATCAAGGCCTCATGCATGTCTTTTTTCTGGCGCTTTAACAGCGTCAACTCTGTCTCAGCAGCATGGCGGGCCACATGGAGTTCACGCATATAATCATCGTAGGAGCCTCTAAAAACATGAATGGCACCTTCATGAATATGCCAAAAAGTATCAACACAATAGCGCAACAACTCCACATCATGCGAGGCAATGAGCAAACTGCCCTGATACGATTTTAGCATCCGCATCAAGGATTTTCGATTGCGAGCGTCCAAGTGATTGGTAGGTTCATCCAGCAACAAAAGATTAGGCTGCCTGGACAGAGCCTCACTGAGCGCTTTATTAAAACGCTGACCACCGCTTAAACTGCTAAATTCGTCAATAACCTGAGGGACATCTGCCATGCATACATCATTTGGGATGAATATTTCCCCCTCGCTGGGTTGAATCACGCCCATCAGCATTTTCAGCAGGGATGATTTGCCGCTGCCATTTCGCCCCATCAAGGCAATATGTTCGCCATAATGAAGCGAGACATTAAAGGCTTCAAAACAGTTTTTATGGGGAAAGGATAGACTCAAATTTTTAAATTGGATTGGGGAATGCATCATGATATTTCTCTCAAAGGTTAAAACCTGGAAACGCTGCGTTTCCTGCTTTGCCCTGCCGTTGAGGGCGATTTAAGAGAGATGGCTCATGACTGCTTTGACCTTATTGGAGTGAATTAACTGAGTGGAATTGTACTTCATTTGATCTAAAAAAGC
Organism: Thiotrichales bacterium; assembly: GCA_947476405.1. Taxonomy (GTDB): domain Bacteria; phylum Pseudomonadota; class Gammaproteobacteria; order Francisellales; family CACEW01; genus JAJZUD01. Next base: position 2,640 of record CANJQG010000068.1, on the reverse strand, counting down.
AAGCTTTTTTTGCGGGCTAGTCCAAAATATACTACCCCGAATGCTAGAATTGATGTCACCAACACCATACTCATCGCATGCGTATAACCCAAAGTGGCACCAATCGCGAGACCGACTGTTCCGCCCAAATTATGAAAAGTGCCCAGAGAACCAATCGCTACGCCCCCCATATCCTGCGGCAATGAGGATACGCCTGCAACCAGCGACGGACTCAGCACAAACGCCCAGCCTAAGCCAAAAGCGATATACGAGATCAACAACAATGGTAATTGCGTACTGTGCATCAAAGCCAATTGTAAAATCGCCGAGAGGATAAAAAAGCCATAGCCCATCATCATGACTTTTTGCGTGCTCCAGCGTTTACAAAGCCGACTGGAAATGGGTGAAAAAATGGCAACCATCAGCATGGCTGGCAATAAAATCAAACCAATCTCAAAGCTGGACTGAATTCCTAATTGATTGAGGTGTAGCGGGATAAAAAAGAACGCATTCGTGTAGAAAAAGGCCATAAAGAAATTGGCAATCAATCCCACAATAAAATGGCGATTGGCGAACAGATGAAAATCAATCATCGGCGAGAGCGCTTTATTTTCACGCCAGACAAAGACCAGTGCCAAAACTAATGTCACGGCGTATGCAAGCAGTGTTTGGCTGATCGGCGCAATATGAATATTGACAGTGGTATAAATCAGCAAAGGCAAAGTAATCGCCATCAGCAATGCACCAGGGATGTCCAATTTTTCCAGCTTCTCTGATTTGACCTCAGGCACATTCCCTCTGCAAAATAAATAAGCCAGTGCAGTCAAAGGCAGATTGATAAAAAAGATCGCATGCCAGGAGAATAAACTGGTCAGCACGCCACCCAAAACCGGCCCCAGCGCCAAACCTAAACCACTGATCCCGATCATCACGCTCATGGCCTTCTCGACTTGTCCAGGAAAAACCGTAGGCATCAGTGCAATCGGAGCCGTATATAAAATCCCAATTGAGATCCCCTGAAAAAACCGGAAGAAAACCAATCCACCAAAAGAAGGCGTCAGCAATGCCCCTAAGGAGGTCACAGCAAACAAGATCATTCCCACATACAACATCATGCGCCGCCCGTAGCGATCCCCCAATTTGCCGACCAACACCATAGTGGCAGTCAGCGCCAACAGTAAGGCATTAATCGCCCATTGCAAAGTCGTATCGCCCACCTGAAAGCTATGCTGAATCGCAGGCAGAGCCGTATTCACAATGGTTAAATCTAAACATCCCAAAAAATTGAGAATCCCCATCCCAATCAATGCGGCTATTTTGTTATTTTTTTGCATCGCGATTCCTCTTTGATTTATCTGACTGCTATTATAAATGATACAAATCTATATTGTAAGTACAGACAAAATTGTGCTATAGTATCGATATTGATACTAAAGAGATTAAACATGGAAAAAAACAGCTATGATCCAGAATGCCCCGTCGGCGCCACCATGAAAGTATTAAGCGGAAAATGGAAAATCTGGATCCTCTTTATGCTCGCCGAGCGCACCATGCGTTTTAGTGAATTGCAACGCCTGAAGCCAGGCTTAACGCAGAGAATGCTGACCTCGCATCTGCGAGATCTTGAAAAAGACGGTATTGTCATCCGCAAAGTCTATCCTGTTGTTCCGCCCAAAGTGGAATATTCTCTCAGCGAGATTGGCCAGACGCTCAAGCCCGTGCTGGAAAAACTCCAGGCTTGGGGCGCGTGTTATATTCAAAAAATAAGTGCAGTCTCACAGACTGTCGATAAAGCTTAGAATTAACAAAACACTTTTGCATTTATCGCAATAAAAGATATGCTATCATGAGCACTCTGAGAACAGGAGCGCCCATGAAACAAGAACAAACCATCCAACTCCCCGCCCGCACAAACATCCCTGCAACTTCTATTTACACCGAAATCCACACAAAGTCAGGCCATCTGGGTCAGCGTGACGTGTTGATTTTGATGCCAGGCGGTCCAGGCAATGACCACACTGTCTGCGATTATGCTGGACATTCTTTTGCTGAATGCATCCTCCCCTATGTCGATGTGATTCTTTTTGACCCCCGAGGCTGTGGCAAAAGCGCCAAAAGTCCGATTGAACACTGCACCATGAACGAGTATATCAATGACGTCGAAGCGATTCGTGAGCACTATAAAATCCCACCTAATCGCACCGTGATATTTGGTGTTTCCTATGGCGCAATTGCTGCGCTTGGCTATGGAATCAAATATGCAAGCTCACTCAAAAAATTGGCTTTAGTCTGCGGTGCGGTCACTAGCGGCAAATTCATCGATGATGCGATTCAAACTTTGACAAAAATCGGTACGCCTGCGCAACAAGAAATGGGTAAAGCCATTCTGACAGGTCACTTTAATTTACCTGATAACGCAGTGGTGGGATATTATCAAACCATGGGACCACTCTATTCCACCACCTTTGATCCGACTTTACCCACGCCCAGCATTAGCTACAATCTTGAGCTTGCCAACTTCGGTTTCAGGACTTTTTTGCGAGAATTTGATTATGCCCCCAAACTGTCACAAGTGAAATGCCAAACCCTGATTATTGCAGGCGACCAGGATTGGATTGCGAACCTAAAACAAGCAGAGAGAGTCCATCAAGGTATTGCTGG
>CANJQG010000067.1 GCA_947476405.1 Thiotrichales bacterium | reverse complement strand
GATTATGGAGCAAAAATTGAAAAATGGTCAGCCCCTTATTAAGGGCGCTGCTCTAAAGCTCATCGCTATTTATGATATAGCCAGTCAGCAGCATGTTTATGCCTATATGACTTTAAGTCAATTGCTGTCCCAGATTTATAAAGCGAAGAGCACGATGCAAAAACTGGTCGGTGATTTTGAAAGCTTGCTTGCGAGTAATCAAATTAAGCTTTCTGATTTCGATATCCCCATCAAAAAAACATATGAGTTTCAAATTGGCATTCCGTTAGTAGGCGAACTCATGGGCCTGCTGGAGATTTTTGATAAATTGGATTGCCTGTTGTCAGTTGCAGACAAGCTCAATCTCTTTAAAAAAGGTCATCAACAATATCACAGAGCAATCAGTAAGAATCGTGGGCGCATCCATAAGGTTTTTATGAATATTCTGGATGTCAATTATCATGATCTCAAAGCAGTCACTATTGAGCAGTATTTGAATAAAGATCCAGTTTACTTCAAAGCTGCTGAAACCCTGGGTGTTGTGCGGCCAGCTGCCTTATTTGGCACATTAAATATCGGTATCTTCCCATGGTTGCGCGCACGGAATCGCAACACGGTTTTTCATCAGCTCAAACACATGGAGGCAAATTAAATGGAAATCAAGAAAATAGTTGAACTCCGCTCGCCAGATGGGCAGTGGGTTTTGGAGAAAAAACTGAATAGTGGCGCGTCCTGCATTGAGGTGACGCTGATGAAGTTAAGCAAGATTTATGAGCTTGCTGCTAAAAACCAGGCGCTGTATGCCTATACCAGTCTGAGCCGCTTAGTGGGCCTGATGGAAAAGACAAAGCATTCTCTAAGTCAATTGATCAATGAATTTGAGATCGTGATTTTGCAGCAGAAAGTAGACCTTTCCACGATCAGAATTACGGAGGGTAAGCTCTATGAAGTACGCATTGGACAGCCTATTTGTGCTGAGTTGATCACACTGATTGAGATGTATGACCACCTCAATTGTCTGATCAAAATTGCCGACAAACTGAATCTTTTCAAGAAACGGTCGCATTTTTTTAAAACACTGAGCCGTAATCATCGCCGTATTATGGGCGTCATTGCTAGGATCATGAAATTTGATGAGGTTAAAATGGCCAAGGTTTCGATTGCGCAATATCTTGAAAGAACAGATGAGTATGTCAAAATTGCGCAAATTTTGGGGGAGATCAAGCCAAAAATGTTACACGCTGCCCTGCATATCGATATGCTGCCCAGGCTATCGGCCAAGGCTCGCAATATCATCATCAATAAATTAAAAGATAAGGAGTAGGGAAATGGCTTTAATGAATGAAGTTCGTTTAATTGGGCACTGTGCTGATGCACCGACAAAAATTTCAACTCAAGCTGGCAAAATGATGGCCAGGGTATCGCTCTATACAGCCCATTGGTGGAGGGATGAGGCTGGGTTTCAGAAAATACACAAAGAGGTTCATCGCTGCTTGTTTTTGGGCATTAATGCAGATCGCGCTTTAAAGTTTTTGCAAAAAGGTACGCAAATTCATTTATCAGGTACGCTGCATAAAACCTTGTATGCAGAGATCAATGTCCAGGAGTTTACAGTGGCAGATCGGATCATGGTCAGTAAGGAAATGTATGAAAAAATCTTTCCAGGAGAAAAATCTCATCGTGTTGAATTGCCGAAACAACGCTATGAGATGGAAAATTTTGATGAAAATATGGCTCAAGTGGATGCAAATCATATTCAAAGAATGAGGGGAGTGAAAAATGCAAAAAAATATTCTTAAGTGCCTGATGGCAACGATCGCTGTAATCTGGTTTGGTTTTGTCAATGCAGCGGTCGTGGAGGGGAACCCCAATGGGGATGTCACGATGGCTTTTGTCTATGATTATCAATGTGGGTACTGTCATGAAATGTATCCCATTGTGCAAGAGTTGATTCAGCAGTTTCCAAATCTGAAAGTGCGGATGATGCCAGTGGCAGTGATTAATGAAACTTCTGTGTATGAAGCAGCGGCGGCAGTTGCAGCAACAAATACAGATCAGTTTAAGAGTTTTAGTGATCAGGTGATGGCTCAAGGTGCTCTCACGAATGATCAAGTCACTGCTTTGTTAAAACAGCTGGGTTTGGATACAGACTCATTTCAAAAGACCCTGCATTCTCAGGCTGTAGAAGTGCAGCTGGCTCAAGGGCAGGCGCTTATGAAGGCCAGTGGTCATAATGGCACGCCCTTGTTTGTGATTTATCCCAGTGCGCTTGATCCATCTCATTCGATTGTGGTGAGTGGAGCACAATCACTACAGGTTATGGCCTCTGCGATTGAGGGTGTTCAACAGCGGATGCAGCAGCAGTAGGGGCTGCTGATTGATAAGGTATAGCTCGTTATTGCGGGCTTGTAAACACACGCGGTTGATTATTAATAATATTGATTTAATTTGGGCCCTAATGTAGTATTGCGCTTCATTGATCAATGTAAAGCGCCTTTGCTATGGCTATCTTGGGCACCTGCGCAATTATCGCAACAATAATCAATTTATGGTATTGCTACTATGAAAGGATTGAAAATTTTTTCTGGAATTGGCCTGCCTATGGTTTCATTGCGATAGGAATGTTTCTTAATCATGCTTATGCAAATGCCTTTATGCAAGTCATTCAGGCTGGCATTTCAACATATGGTTTCTTTATTTGGACAAGATATCGCAAACATAATTTTAAAGAAATGCTCTATAGCATGGTTCATGATAAATACCGAAAAACATTTCCTCAACCCGTCATTATTACTTCAACGATGTCTTTAGCCGCCCACTTTTACTCGCTGATCGCAATTTTTTCAATCAGTTTTATGTTGTTTTTTGTTCTTGATGCAGTGAATGATATTTCCCCCTTCATTGACGGGCTTAGTTTTACGATCCCCTTAGTTGCTTCAATTCAACTGAATTATAAAAAAATAGAAAGCTGGATTTACTTAGCTATTGGTGATGTACTTTCGGTTTTTTTGGCTTATAAAGCACATAATCACTATAACCTTGTGGCCCTTCTATTATTCTTGGCATTGAACTTAATATGCTTTAAGCGTTGGCTTAAAAATATGCAGCCCTGCTAGTCCCCTTTGCAACACTAAAATCAACTGTGGAATCAGCAGAAAGAGTATATAGCGGCGCTACAGCTATGGAAGATATTGCCCCAATCGGAAAAAGATCATCCAGTAAGGCTAAATCTTCTGGAAGAAGATCAATATCCGCAGCAGTTATATTTTTAACAAGCTCTGCGGTGCTGGTATTTGTGAGAAAGGGAAAGCAACCTTGATGAATAACCCATGCGAGTTCTATTTGAGCGGACTCAACCCCTTTGCGTCCTGCTAAATTTTGTAATCCCTCCAAGGAGCGGCCTTCTTCAGGCGTGGCAGGTTCAAAAGGTCTTACGGTTTTTGGTATGAACTCCATTTCGCCAGAAGTTGAAGGAATACAGGCAATGCCCAACTCTTTGCAGGTTTGTAAAACACCTGTTCGTTCTGAACTTCTATCCCATAAGGAATAATTAGTGCGTAGGACTGTAAGCGGGCAAATACTATGGGCTGCCCTAATTAAATCAGGACTTAGTCCCCTACCTGATAAACCTACGCCGTGAACTCTTCCAGCGTCAAGTAATTCTTTTATGGCCCCAATACTTTCAGATATTGGAGTGGCGGCATCATATTCAAGCAGGTAAACGTCAATATAGCTTGTCCTAAGACGAGAGCAGTGCTCCTCAAAAGTCCTTTTAATATTAGTTGCAGTGCCTGGCCCTTTATGCTCCGAGGCAAGAACAATTTGGTCACGTAAGGGCTCTACAGTTTCTCCAATATGGTATTCAGCATTTCCCATCAAGTCATGCGCATAAACAAAATTAACAAATCCTTGTAGGTAGGCAGTTTCAATCAAATCAAATACTGTACTTTTAGAAAGTGTGGAGCCATCGGGTTGAACAAGGCTAAGAGCGCTATATCCAATTGCAGATGCAGCATAGGTGTTTGGGCAGGCTCCCATAGCGGTCGAGGCTGGAGGACAACAAATAGGGCCTATGATTCTAAACTTCATCGGTATGCCCCCTCGCCAAGTAATCAGCCTTGTTCATCGCATAAAAGCGAACTCGTTTATTATGCGTTTCGTAGATATCTTCTTTTTCAATAACCATGCCAACCTTTTCAGCAACGCGGCATGAGGCAATAATATCTGGCGAAACAGTGGCGTATACTTTTTCTTTATCTAAAACTTCAAACGCATATTGTAGCAAGGCGGCAGCAAGCTCTGTAGCGTAACCCTTGCCCCAATGTTTTTCAAATAAGAAATATCCTAATTCAATTTCAGGCACCTCTCTAAAGTCCAAATGGGTTAAACCAGCTCGTCCAATATATTCCCTAGAGTCCTTGGCAAAAACAAGCCCTTGAGCAAATCCGTATTTTTGAAGATGATTGTATATTTTGTAAATATTGGCAGAAATGCGTAGCTCACTGCGCGGTGCATCGAAGTGTTGCATGACTACGTCATCCTTCTGCAACATTCTTAAAGCGGCAAAATCTTTCATATCCGTTCTTCTTACTACTAAGCGAGGAGTTTCCAAAAAAATGCTTCCGCACACGTCGATTCACCGTTAAAGCTGAGTTGTTTCATTCTAACAAGAAACATCATGCTTTTCATCACCGTTCTTGGAATATATAAATTTGGCCTGTACTTTTTACCCCCTCAGTAATATCATATTGTTTCATATCGACAATAAGTGATAAATATGAAAAAACTCAGCCTCTCTTTTTATCTTGTCGTTTGCTTGTCCACGCTTTGGGCTGTTCTTGCAATCTTGAGTCTTTTGCAGGTTTTTAACCATGATGCGCTGAGTAAATTTATTGCGACACTTGAACTTATTGTGCAAGTTTTCACAATGGGGCTAACTATTAAAATTTATTACAATAGCTCTGGTAGGAATAGAGGCATTTTTCTGTGGCTCTTACTTGCAAATATTGCCTCATTTTTGAATGATTTGTTCTTTTATATTCCCATTTATATGCGCCATATCCCCTTAACAGATATACCGTTTCCATGGTTTATATCCTACTTTGCACCATTTCTGATTTGGCTGGCTGCTTTAACAATTCTCCTTGCAAGAATCTTAGTTCCATTCATTTTTACGCTCAAATCCTTTATTAAAATGTTTGGACTATTTTTTGTTCTAAACCTCGCAGTGATTACGCTATTTTTTATTTCTATCATTCATCGACACGTTGATTTAAACAGCGTTGTATTGTCGCTCGATTTTTCCTGTACTTACCGATTAATTCTTTTTGATTTGGCTCTGTTTTGTTTAATTTGTTCAAAAGATCTTGGTATGCAAGCATTTTTATCTGGGATTATTGTCTTGGCCGCAGCCGCTTTCTTGGTGGACTATACTACTATTGGAGATATGAGTGGTGCGCTTATTTATGGCGAGTTATTTTGGTTTTCAGGCATACTTTTGATGTTTTTTGGTGTATTCTTTATCAACAAGAATAAAAGCTATGATGTCAAAAACTGCTTCAGAAAAATGAATACCATTAAAAGCAGATTAGTGTTTGTAATATTTGGCGTATCAGTAGGTAGTTTTTTGGTGTTTTTTATAATCGCCTATGCTTTCTCCCTGATCGATAAAATTGTCTTCGTGGGGCTGCCTCTCTTCATTATGATCTATTCCGTCATTGCTGTTTTAGCATCGCTTTTTATGGGTAAAAACTTTGAGGCTCCTTTTATTAAAATCACTCACAATATAGAGCTTTTAAAGCAAGATAATGAACAAGTTATTGATGACCATTTTTCTCTTGAAGAGTTTGTGTTTTTACAACAGTTTATTAGCGATGCATTTAAATTTAAAGAAGAAAAAGATCAAGCCACAAAAATATTAGGGGAAATCACTGCAAAAGTGGTACATGACATCAAATCACCAAGCACAGCTCTATTTGTTTTGGCACAGGAGTGTACGGATATTCCAGAAAAACATCGCATTGAATTACGGCAAATTGCGCAGACAATTAGTGATCTTGCGGCGATTGTTCTTCATAAATACAAGCCCACCGCTGGGGTAGATCAGCTCAATATGTCTCTTAAGCATGAAGCTTTGTTGATCTCTACCTTGGTTCAGGAAGTTATTTCCTTAAAGCGCCTAGAATACAGTGCGCGTGAGATTGTGTTTGAAGAGGTTTTTCCAAAGGAGTCGCATTTTGTCTTTGTAGAAGGGGGGCAAACTGAGTTTAATCGTATGCTTTCCAATCTTATTAATAATGCGATTGAGGCCTGCACTCATGGCGCTCCTAGAATTCGCCTTTCTTTGGAGCTATCTGACAACCAAGTTATTTTAGGGATTGCAGATAATGGAGAAGGAATGCCAGATGCGGTGATTCAGCGCATTATGAACGAGCAGGCGGTAACAGCTGGTAAGGTTGATGGTCATGGTATCGGGCTGACTCAAGTGCGTCAAACCTTGAAAGAATATCTTGGGAAAATGGAAATAAAATCTGTGCTGGGTCAAGGCACCTTAATCAATTTGATTTTTAAGCAGTTGCCGACGTCTGCCTGGATTGCAAATCGAATTGAGTTTGCCCCTGGGGCAACTGTTTTGATTTTGGATGATTACCCAGCTATTCATACTTCCTGGGATCAGCGTTTGAGAGACGTCACACAGGAGGGAGGACTTGCCATTCAGCACTTTAGAATCGGTCGAGAAGCGATGGCTTATGTGGATGGTTTAAGCGCACAAGAAAGGGAGAATCTTTTTTTGCTGGCAGATTATGAATTGCTTAAACAGGATGTCAATGGGCTGGATGTGATAGAGCATACGAGCATCAAGCACTCCATTCTTGTTACAAGTCACTACACCAATCCAGAAGTACTAGAACGTGCAGCAATGCTGGGCACAAAAATTCTACCTAAATCATTGGTGCTTAACGTACCGATCAGCATCAAAAAAGAAGCTGAAAAGCAGATTGAGATGGCTGATTTGATTATTGTGGATGACAAGCCAGAACTAATTCAGGTCGTGATTGATTATGCATTGAAGGATAAAAAAGTGGCACTTTATAGTGACCCCTATCAGTTTCTTCAAGAGTACCGTGCCTATCCCAAAGAAATGCCTATTTTTCTTGATGATGACTTTGGGGTTGTAGTTCTCAATGGGCGGTATGCGTTCAAAAAACCACACCTACTCAGCCTGAGGGCCTGACCTTATAATGTGAATCCAGGCTGAGATCCAACTTGGCATGGTGCGGCAACAGCTTAAGCAAAGCGGCATCTGTCGTGGCGAACTTGATTTCAGTGAGTAGATATTT
>CANJQG010000066.1 GCA_947476405.1 Thiotrichales bacterium | reverse complement strand
CATTATCTCACTCAAGCCATCAGGCGTGAGGCTGCCAAACAAAATTGCCCAGATTTAATGTCAATGTGGTGTGGCCAGGGGATTGGTATTGATGCGGGCTATGAGACCGCAGCAGAATTACTTGAAAAAATCAGAGTAGGGATGTGCACATGATTACTTTATATCACGACCCCAGATCATACTCTTGTCAAAAAGTACAAGTGTATTTAGCCGAAAAAGGAATCAAGTGGAAAAGCCACCCCATTGATCTGTTGAAGCAAGAGCATATCCTGGACGAAACTTATAAAGATATTCATCCGAGAGGAACTGTTCCAGCATTAAAAGATGGAGACCTGATCATCCGCAATAGCACAGAAATCATGGAATATATTTCTACAAAATGTCTCTCTAAATCAGATGTTTTTTTTAATTCAGCGTTATCTGCAGCAGTCCACAATTTTTGCAAGCAAGATGAATTACTACATGATCCGCATATCAGGACATTGAGTTACCACAATTTATGGATGGCAGGCATCAGGAGTGATGAAGAAAATAATCGTTTGCTGGAACTTGCAGCAAAACATCCCGATAAAATCAGAGGTGTATTTTTAGCAAAAGCGGTAAGAGGGCAAATTACACCTGAAGAAGTCAAGCTAGCCCATGCGGCTATTATAAATGCTTTGGCTGACATGGAAAAAAAGTTAGGGGAGAGCCAGTCAGACTTTATTTTTGGGAAAGAATATACAATGGCTGACTCTGTTTGTACCGTCAGGTTGTTTCGCTTTGGACGTTTGAATGTAAAAATTGAGTTATTAAGAGATCAATACCCGCATACAGCCGCTTTTTATGAAAGAGCAAAACAACGTCATAGCTTTTGTGAGTTACAAATCTGAAGGATAATAAAATGACTGAACGCATCATGGTGATTGGCCGCCCAGGCAGTGGCAAATCAACTTACACTCGTAAACTGCACCAACGTACAGGAATGCCTCTCCATCACCTTGACCGCTATTTCTTCCTGGCCAATTGGGTGGAACGCGATGAAGCTGACTTTTTAAGCATTCAGCAAAAAATGGTGGATGGAGAGCGCTGGATCATTGATGGCAACTGCATTGCGTCCTTTGAAATGCGCTACCAACGCGCCACCACCTGCCTCTATTTCAACTATCCACGCTCTGTCTGTTATTATCGAATTTTAAAACGCCTGCTCCAGAAAAAATCAACTGCTGATCGCGCTGAAGGCTGTAAAGAGGTGGTTCGCTGGCCTTTTATCAAATATATTTGGGGGTTTCATAAGCGGGTTGCACCACGAGTAGAAGCATTACGCACAAAATATCCTGCTGTGAAATTTGTTGAGATTTCGTCAGACGCTGCTTTACGCCAGCTCGCGTCTGAAATAGAATAGATCACGCAATCAGTAAACCAGGATCTCCAATCATGAATACCCAAGCAAAAACCAAAGCCATCTGGAACGAACTCGCAACTTGGTGGGATGAATCCTATCAAGAAGGCGACCTTTATCACCGCACGTTTTTATTTCCTACCCTCACAAAATGGGCTGCTGCCAAGCCAGGTCAGCGCATTTTGGATATCGGCTGCGGCAATGGCGCTTTGGCTAGAGTCTTTGCCAAAGCAGGCGCAGATGTGGTGGCAACAGATTTCAGCGAAGTATTTATCCAAAAATGTCAGGAGCGCAGCCAGGACCTGTCCATCGATTATCGCGTAATTGATGCAACGGATCCAGTTCAATTGGAAAGCCTGATTGATCTTGGCCCTTTTGACTGTATTGTCAGCTCCATGGTACTCCACGATATGCCAACCATCACACCACTAGCTCAGGCACTTCCCGCTTTGTTGAAAAATACAGGCTGCTTTATTTTTACGGTACCCAATCCCTGCTTCAACTCAGGATTGACAGACATCGAACTCCTCAAAAAGCATATGGCAGAGGGACATCTCATCATGCCGAATCGTTATATCAAACCCCAGCAACACGCCATGCGTTCCAAGCCAGGCCAGCCTGTCGATCAATTGATTTTTCACCGGCCCTTAAGCGTGCTGTTTGATGCCTTTTTTGAGGCCGGATTAGTCATGAATGGTTTTGTCGAACCCATTGCCGCTGAAGGCGCGCTGCCCCCTGACTTTTTATGGGCGCAACTTTCTGATATTCCACCTGCGGTTATTTGTCGTTGGGCAAAGCCTAATCCTCAGCCGTAATCGCCCAACGCTCATGATCACACCAGACTTCATTGATCTTTAAATAGCGCGACGAGTAGCCCTCCAACCGAAAACCATTACGGCGCACTAATTCAATTGAAGCCTTATTTTCTGGCTGGATATTTGCTTCCAGACGATGCAATCCCAGCTCACCAAAAGCTTTTTTCAAAACCAGTTTCAGTCCTGCACTCATATAGCCTTTGCCTTGATGCGGACTCACAGCATAATACCCCATAAACGCATTTTGAAATAAGCCACGGACGATTTCGTTGAGATTAAACACACCCACCAGCGCGCCGCTTGCCTCTTCAATGACCCAATAACTTTTTTGATTGTCTTGCTGATATCGCAGGAAATAAGCCTCAAAGGCTTCTGCTGTTTTTGGGGGATTGACCCACGGGTGATGCAGGGATTGACTGGCTTGCATCGTTGCAATAAACATCTCTTGATCTATCTGTTGAGGCTCTTGCAAAATGACCATCATTGGGCTGCCAAACGATCTAAAGCCTCACCCGTCACGCGCTGCACAGTCCATTCTGACATTGGAATGGCGCCCAGTGAATGATAAAACTCTATTGCAGGCTCATTCCAATCCAAAACCCACCATTCAAAACGGCCACAATTTCTTTCTTTGGCCAGCTTGGCGAGGTGAATCATCAAAGTTTTACCAAAACCTTGACCTCTGGCTTCTGGCACGATGTAGAGATCTTCCAGATACAAGCCTGGACGCCCCAAGAAAGTTGAAAAGTTATGGAAAAATAAGGCAAAGCCCACCGGCTTATTCTGCCAATACGCTAAAATGACCTCGGCATTTCTACGAGTACCGAATAGGCCTTCGCGCAAGACCTCTTCTGTTGCCACGACTTGATCTAAGCACTTTTCATAATCAGCTAATTCCTTAATAAATCGCAAGATTAATAGAATATCTTTTTCTTCAGCAAAACGAACTTCTAATTCTGACATCTTTTCCCCTATAAACACTCATAGCACCCAAACGCTACCGCAATATTTGAGTCTGGCGGTGATCAGTATGGCTGAATGAACTATTTGAATCAAGATCCCAGTCTGCTATTATCAAAACACAGACATCATCAGTGAGTACGAAGCAATGCGCGATCTCATTTTATCAGATATCAAAATCCCTCAAGCTGGTGATGGATTAAGGGGAATGGACGCCCCAATCGGTTACCTATTACGCCAAGCCAGCACCACACATTGCACCGAAATCGAAAAACTTTTGAGCGATCTACACGTCACACTGCCGCAATATTCAGTCTTAAAAGTACTGTCTCTGTACCCTGGAATTTCAAACGCAGATTTGGCACGCATGTGTTTATTGACACCGCAAACCATCTCCGTGATTGTGAAGAATTTGAAACGCATGGAGGCCCTGAGTAGCCGCCCGCACGCGATTCATGGCCGAATTCAGCATCTCGATTTAACTCCTGCTGGCAAAAAGATACTGACACTGTGCAGCAAGCGCGTCGATGCCTTTCAAAAAAGCTTGACAGGAGGCCTCTCAAAATCAGAGGAAACTATCATCAAGCAATGGCTGATTAGCGTTGCAGAAATGGGTTAAATGAAAAAATGGGCCTAGCCTCTCGAGGTGCGCCATTTAAAGGTGACTCGTCATGAAGCTCTGCTAATTGTTTGACAAACCATTGATCCATAAAACATCAATAACCTTATAGGCTTTGCGTGCCTGACTAAATAACAAAGCGCCATCGATAACCCCTTTCTCATTTTTCGCATTAAGATCGTCGCACATTCCACCATAGCGTGGAAAAATATGGAAGTGAACATGCTCTGTTAATTCACCTAAATTGAGCAGGTACACCTTCTCGACTCCTACCAGCTGTGATACAGCATGCACGGCACGTTTTAAAAGCAATGCCAAGCTGACAGCCTCGTTATCAGTTAAATCATCGTAGCGAACAAGATGCCGTACTGGAGAGAGAATCAAATAGCCTGGAACATTCATATCTACGCAGTGAGAAAGAATCAATAAATCATCCTGATAAATAACAAAGGGAGATGCCAAGGTATCGACCATTTCACATGTTTGACATATTGACATCGCCCCCTCCATTTTTACGAATGCTTACATTCCCGGCGCATAATCAATTTTTGTTTGTAGCACTGCTGGGCGTGGTGCTATAAACTCCCGCACCATATTAAACAACTCATCCTGTGAATACGGTAAGAGGCGCCCCTCCTCCAACCCTTTTAAAAGAAGCTGACCATCGAAGCTCTTTACTTCGTTCATCGACATCCGATCATCTGCAACAACGAGGCCATAGGATGCTAAGCGATCAACAATATTTTTATGAGTGTGCAGATACGCCTCAAATCCACCACGTGAATACTCGTGATATTTGTTAGCATAATGGGCAAAAGCAGCAGCAATGATAGAGTCTGAAAGTTGGTACTTTGCCGGAGTCAGCTCAGCTTCATCTAAGCGTTCCAATAAATCCCACAATCTCCCATCCGAAGATTCCACCAACCTGCGTTCTTCTCTACGCCCTGGCAGAACACCATTCAACAGGAAAGAATTCAATTGCGCCCTCAGGAGCAAGCCTGTAAATAAGTCACGCCTCAATTTAAGTTCATGAGCGGGATGAGAGCGATGCCTTAGGAAATGTGATTTTTCAAACAATACGTCTGAATCATGACCCCACGTGCCTAGACCATTGAAGTCTTCTAAAGGCAGCCTCTCCAGACCAAAAATACAGTGCTTTTCGCCCACATCTCGAATTACAGCGTATTTTAAAGAGTGTTTTCGCAGCAAATATCCATGCCATTCATCAAAAGATTTAAGGGACCTAAAAGGATTTTCAATCTGATAAACCTCATGATCTCGAGCATGTGCCCTTGCTTCCTCTTCGATGCGAGAGGTCAGCGTTGGATCCAAGCCATAGCGCTTTGCTATTTCCTGATACAAAGGTAGCGTTTTTTTAGCCGCCACTGTTGCAAAATGCTTGACTTGTGAACGGCCAAAAAAAAGCAACTGTGGTATTTTATTTGACAACATTGATAACTCCTTTATTTTAGATTGAAACTATATTCCCGTTCTACCTTACAGATTCTGACCGTATAGTGCGAGTACCATATCTGTTTACCTTGCCGTTGCGCTGCCTGGTGATCTACTTGTGCTTTCCATCGAGCAATATCCTCTAAAGTCTTCCAGTATGAAACCGTAATGCCGATTTTTTCTCGCGCTGACTCTACGCCTATAAATCCTGGTTGCTGTGATGCCAGGCTGAACATGTGCTCAGCCATTTCATCGTAGCCCTGGTCACCCTCTGTTCGCTCTGAAGTAAAGATTACTGCGTAATAGGGAAGTGTTTTAGACATAAGCCTCTCCCACCATAATAATTTTGGCCGTCCTGACAAAACCTGAACTCTGCGCTATCCATTTCCCTGAAGCATCACAGACCACTTTCGCATCCACCTGCATAATACCCGTGGGATGACTGATACTCACTGCGCGGTTCTGATCTTTTACGATTTGAAAAGGAATGGTTCCAGGAATCCTCGCCGCACAAGCCAGATTAATCGCACCCGTTCCCGTATGTGCATGATGAACGCGACCCTCGGTTGAAATGCGACTATACAGGCTGATGTCAGGATTCGTTGACGGGGCTAACCACGCTAATCTCACGGCGGCATTATAGGGAATCTTCATGATCTCAGCACCCTGTTTGCCCAGATGATGAATCACTGGCTCCAGCTTTTCAAAATCAATATCTGCAGGCACTTCTTCACCAGATAAACCGAGGTCAGCAGCTTTGACAAAAACGGTGGGATTGGCGCCCAAAATTAAAGTAACGGGAATTGTTTTTCCAGAGGGCAAAGTCAAATGGTGAATCGGCTGGTTGTCTGGCAATAAAGATTCGCCGCCGCTTGGATCGACAAACCCCACGTAAATTGGCAAGCCTACGCCTGGCACACCTGGAATGGAGATCAAGTCTTTACAATCTGCAGCAGGGATATTGACACAAATTTCATAGCCTAAATTAACCTGCCAAACCCGCACACGCGCTGAACCGTCTGGATTAGCTTTTACCAAACCTGAATTGACCGCATAGAGTCCAACGGCTGCAGCGAGATTACCACAACTGCCTTCCCAATCAACTTTCGGCTCCGTCAAACTAACCTGTCCAAACAAATAATCGACATCCATGCCAGGATGCTGAGATTTCTGAATCAACGCCACTTTGCTGGTGCTTGAGATCCCTCCGCCGACACCATTCAACTGCATACTACTCGGGTCTGGACTGCCCATGATTGAAAGCAATACTTGGTCTCGCTTTGCACCTACGGGTGGCAAATCTGCTTCATTAAAAAACAGGCCTTTGCTGGTCCCGCCGCGGATCAATGATGCAGGGATTTTTGTGAATTTGCTTGACATAGAATCTCCAGAATGAGCCTATTGAAGAGGCGTTCAGGATATCACAAAAAGATTATTTTTAAAATTTCAGCACTTCTCCAAAATAGCCCTCATATTTTTGACCAATTGCACGGCTGCATTCGTCAGTGCAGTATTTGTCGTACCGGCAACATGGGGCGTTAAGAGTGCATTTTTGCAATGCTGTAATGGGGTACGAAAGCGCCCCTCTTCTTCAAACTCAAAGACATCAAAAGCCACACCAGCCAATCTGGAATCAAGTTTCTGCAATTCTTTCGCGAGGGCCACTTCATCGACAATCCCACCGCGTGAGGTGTTGATAAGATAACTGCCTGGCTGCATCAAAGCAATTTCCTTCTCGCCAATCAAACCCTTGGTTGCAGACGTGAGCGGGAGATGCAAAGAAACGATATTTGCTTTTTGCAACAAAGTGGCCAAATCAGGCACAAACTCAACTCCTGTCAGGGTTTTGTCTGGAGTCCGCGTATACACGATCACCTTCATTCCCAAGGCTTGCGCTTTAACACTGAGTGCCTGCGCAATCGGGCCAAAGCCAATCAATCCCAATGTTTTACCGCTGACTTCTTCTCCTGACGGCACTAAATACTTAGACCAAATTCCTTCATGTGAGAGCCGATTATATTCGCAGACTGAGCGCAACAAGCAAAATATTTGCGTCAAGGTAAATTCAGCCACTCCATTGGCATTAGCGCCTGGGGTATAGGTCACCGCAACGCCGCATTTTGTTGCCGCAGCAAGATCAATATGCGTCACATTGCTCCCAGCCTCACCCAAAATTTTAAGCGGTTGATCCAAATCAGGTGCCGTTAATGCTTCAATTAATATAGCTGGAAACGGAATATTAATGCGCATCGAAATCAGGGAATATCCTCCTGCACGTTTGACCTCATCAATCAAAACGGCCGTACACTACGGAACAAGGGATAACTACGCAGATGATGAAATTCTTGCCGTGTAGCCCTGTTTTTCGCAATATACTCCCGAGCTAAAATACATCAAGCAATTTTTTTAAGTATCACTATAATATCGACTTAAATCCATATAAATCAATCTATTAACATTATTTAACACTAAAATCCT
>CANJQG010000065.1 GCA_947476405.1 Thiotrichales bacterium | reverse complement strand
CTTCTTGGATAAGGTCAAATTCTTGTTGGGTTGCATCTTTCATTTCACCGAAAACATCGATTTCAACGCTGCGTTTCACGTTAATATAAATCAACGCAACTTCAACGCTGGTTTTTCTTTCGGCACAAGCGAAAGCGTCTTCAATGAATTCAATTTCTGCGCCTAATTTTTGCAATTTTGCCATCAAATCTTGGCGGCTTTTGGTACAGGGATTTTTGATGGTTTCTGCATTCAACAGGCAGACAATTTGGCCACAAAAAAGGATATCAATTGCTTTGTGTAGGTGCTTGTCTCCATCAGAAAAAGGGAAGTTAGCGATGACCAAGTCATAATGCGCACCGCCCGCATAGCTTAAAAAATCACTGTCGATCACTGAAACCTGATCCATGCTGTTTAAAACTGCTTGCAAATCCTGCTCAATTTCAATTGCATCTATTTCAAAGCTTTTATCCCAGGTTTTGAATCTCCCCCGGGTGCTTGAAAATTCGTTTGTATAGTAGTGAGTCTCCAAAGCTTTGATTAAATCGCCTTTTCCTGCGCTAGGTTCAAGAATTTTTTTGACCTTAGAAAATTTTACTTTATCAAACATGCGATGGGCTAGTGTTTCCGGTGTAGGGTAGAATTCTTGATTGAACATGGTTTTCTCCTTTGGTAGTTTAAAAAAATCATTCCCCCTGGGCGAAAAAAGAAAAAACGAAGTTGCATTTGTGCAAGCACTGGCTCAAGGGCGGATGACGCAGGAAGGAGTGCATTTCACCCTTGAACCAGGGCGACAAATGCTATACTTGGGAAACCAGGGGGAATGCTGGATTGGCGTTGTGTACCTTGTCTGGTTTAAGGTGCTAAAATACTGCTTTAATTTTAGTTTAAATAGGAATGGTTTTTTTTGTATTCTGGCATGTTGAAGACTTATCCTTAAGTTGTTGTATTTGACATGCACAGCCATTGCGAAATGAATCGAGCAAATTATGAATATTGTTGATATTGAAACTGGTTTAGCCTTATTAACAAGTAAACCTTTTGATGCGAAAGAGTTTGGATTTGAACTTATAGAAATTTTTGCAAAAGCTAAGGCAACTATTGCCCGTTTACGAGAAAAGAATAATAGCTCTGACTTGCCAAATGGCATAATTTGGAAACAACATATACATTATGCTCCTTCTGAAAAAGGGGCTACAGCCGCAACATTAGAAAGGCTTAAGCAATCCAAACAAACAGCTAAACAAAGAGCAAGATTCCTTTTCACAACTGATGGCCAAGATGTATTGGTAAGTGATCGGCTTCATTCTGAGACGTTGGCATCTACCTTTGGAGAGCTAAAAGACGAAGCTTATTTCTTTTTGCCTTTAATAGGGCAGGAGGGATATCGAGCCACTCAAGAAAGCTCAGTGGATATTAAGGCAACTGCAAAATTGGCTAAGCTGTATGATGCTTTGGTGGGGCATAACCCTGATTGGCTTAGTGATGAGAAACGACATGCACTGAATCATTTTATGACACAATTAATTTTTTGCTTCTTTGCAGAAGACACTCATATTTTTCCATCAGATATTTTTAGTAAAACAGTCAATAATAGATCTGGTGCAAATGGTGAACATGCTACTGAGGTTATAAAAACAATCTTTGGAGTTTTGGATAAAAGAGATGGTCAGCGCAGTAGCTTTCCTAGCTGGTCCCTTGAATTTCCTTATGTAAACGGAGGCTTGTTCTCTGGCGATGTTGCAGTGCCTGAGTTTAACGCTAAGGCTTTTCGTTATTTATTAGAGGCTACTAGGTCAGAGGGTACTAAGAAGCTCAATTGGCAGTATGTTAATCCAGATATTCTTGGCTCTTCAATTCAGGCTATTGTTGATCCAGAAAAGCGTCGAGATTTGGGTATGCACTATACTTCAGTGCCAAATATCCTGAAAACCCTCGACCCCCTTTTTTTGAATGATTTGCGTAAACAATTGTTTGAAGCGCGAAGCTCAAAGAAGAAAATAGATGAGTTTATGCATCGACTCAGAAATATCAAAATAGCAGATTTTGCTTGCGGCTCTGGCAACTTTCTAGTCATTGCATATCGTGAGCTACGAAAATTAGAAGTAGATGCGCTGGATGCGTTAAAAGATTTAACTGGGAAAGCAAACATGGAGTTTGCATTCTCAAGTATTTCGCTGAATAATTTTTATGGAATTGAATATGCCGATTTTGCTGCTGAGACCGCTAAACTTGCTCTTTGGATAGCTGAGTACCAAGCAAACCGGAAGTTTGAAGCTGTGATTGGTATCGCAACACCTGCATTACCTTTGCGAGATAGTGGGCATATTATTTGCAAAAATGCGTTATCAGAAGTTGATTGGAGTGAGTTTTGCCCTCTATCTGAAGATGATGAGTTGTATCTTGTCAGTAACCCGCCTTATCTGGGAGCCTCAGGGCAAAATAGTATTCAGAAAAAAGATATGGATCATGTTTTCAAGGGGAAAGTTGAAAATTATAAATCTCTAGACTATGTCTGTGCATGGTTTTTTAAAGCTGCAGAATACTGCAACGGTAAGCGTGCAAGCTTTGCGTTTGTGGCAACCAATAGTATTGTGCAAGGTGGCCATGTGTCTACACTTTGGCCTATGCTTTTTGATTTGGAAATGGTTATTTCTTTTGCCTACTCACCATTTGTTTGGAAAAATAATGCCGCAGACAACGCAGGAGTTACATGTGTAATTATTGGGGTGCAAAACGCAAGCTCTTTTATAAGTTCCCCGATTTTAATTACAAACTTAGGAGTAATTAATTGTAAAAATATCAACCCATTTTTGATTGATGCTCCAAATATTTTTATTAAAAAAGCCGCTGAACCTATTAATGGCCTACCATCAATGGATAGAGGTAATTCTCCAGTAGACGGAGGCCACTTAATACTATCTGAATTTGAGGTTCAAAATTTATTAGAACAAGCGCCACTCTCGAAAAAATTCATTTATAAATATGTTGGGTCGCAAGAATTAATAAAAGGGCTGACTCGATATTGTCTATGGATAAATGATGACTCTATAAATGAAGCAAAATCAATACCCTTGATTAGTGAACGATTGGTGTTGGTTGCAGCTAATAGAATGAACAGTCGTAAAGAACAAACACGTTTATCTGCTAGCTTTCCTCATCGATTTGGAGAAATACGTCAATATCATTCAAATCAGACGATTGTTGTTCCTAGAGTTTCATCAGAAAACAGACCATACTTACCTGTTGACATTTTATCATCAGGTCAAATTATTAATGATAGTGCGTTTGCGATATATGATGCCCCTATTTGGGCTTTTTCTATTATCTGCTCTAAGCTCCATCTTCTCTGGATTGCAACAGTTTGTGGAAAATTACGAAGTGATTTTAGATATTCCAATCTTCTTGGTTGGAATACTTTTCCAGTGCCCCTGTTTAAGAGTGAGCAGAAAGAGGCTTTGGAAAATACGGCAAAAACCATTATACATGAACGAGAATTTCATTTTCCAAAAACGATTGCTGATTTATACGATTCTAAAAAAATGCCATTGAACCTAAAAGCAGTTCATGAAGAAAGTGATAGGCTCTTGGAATCTTTTTATAGGGACAAGCCATTTGAAAGTGATCAGGAACGTTTAAAGTATCTATTTGACCTGTATGAAAAAATGATCAGGAAAGACAAAGGGGATTGCCAATGACCATTAATGCAGTAGAAGTTAATTTTGAAAATAATCAGCTTTTGGCTATAGACTCTTTTGGCATGCGGCCTATGCAGCGTAGAGCTTATGAGCACCGACAGGAAAAGTATTTGCTAATCAAGTCGCCACCTGCCTCTGGTAAGAGTAGGGCGCTAATGTATATTGCATTAGATAAGTTGCATTTTCAAGGAGTAAAAAAAGTCATTATTGCAGTGCCAGAACGTGCTATTGGTGGAAGCTTTCAAAACACAAATCTAACATCTGGGGGGTATCATTTTGATTGGAACATTGAGCCAAAATGGAATCTTTGTACACCAGGTTCTGAATCTGGAGCTGCAGCTCATGGCAAAGTTAAGGCGCTTAGTTCTTTTTTGCAAAGTGCTGATGAGGCATTGGTCTGTACGCATGCAACATTGCGTTTTGCTTTCCAAGATTTAGGGGCCGCTGCTTTCGATGATGTTTTAATTGCTATAGATGAATTCCACCATGCCTCAAGTTCAGAAGAAAATCGCTTGGGTGAGATGATTCGATCTCTTATTGATCGGGGGAACTGTCATATAGTTGCTATGACTGGCAGCTATTTCCGTGGTGATGAAGAGAGTGTCATGGGGCCAGAAGATGAGGCTCGTTTTAAACAAATTTCTTATACTTATTATGAGCAAATGTCAGCATATGAGCATCTGAAGTGTTTAAAAATTGGGTATCACTTTTATACTGAGCAATATCTTAGTGCACTGCCAGAAATTCTAGACACAAAATTAAAGACTATCATTCATATTCCTAATGTAAATAGCGCTGAATCAACTGGCGACAAATACAGTGAAACTGATAGCATCCTTGATTTAATTGGTGACTATGATGGCGTGGATACAGAAACTGGCTTTATAAGGCTAAGAGCTAAAGATGGTAGGCTGTTAAATATCGCAAATTTAGTAGACGATGATGAAGAGATACGTTCATTTGTATTGACCTCGCTTCGCGACCCACAAAAACTTGCTGTTGTTGATATTATTATTGCACTTGGTATGGCTAAAGAGGGCTTTGATGCCCCTGCTATGCAACATGCAATTACCATAGGGTATCGCTCATCCTTAACTGAAATCATTCAAATTATTGGGCGTGTAACTCGCGATTATCCTAATAAAAAAGAGGCTTTTTTTACACACTTGATTGCTAACCCTACAGTGGATCGTGAGGTTGCCATAACCGCCGTAAATACTATGCTGAAAGCCATTTCCGTATCTTTGGCAATGGAACAAGCGCTTGCTCCAAAATCTAAATTTTATGCCAAAAATAATGATAATGAACCAACTGTGCAGATAGATGAAAATTCTGGAGTTGTTCAGATTGGTATTAAAGGGTTGAAAGAACCGGAAAATGAACGCGTCAAGGCAATAATTGAACAGCAAATGCTAGAGTTGATTGCAGCAGCTTGCCAAGATAAACGTATTACACGGGCAATGATCGACGATTCAATTGCTCCAGAAGTGGTTAATGAAGTTTATGTTGCCAAGGTTATTGAAGAAAAATTTCCTGATTTAACACCTGATGAAATTGAGACTGTGCGGCAGCATTTAGCTGCGCAGATGGTCATCGCCTCCATAGCAGGTAAGCCTGAAAATGTAGATAGTGGCACTTATAATCCAGATAATAAAGAGTTTGGCGGCAATAAAAATTTTGTGAATCAAGTCCGTCGTTTTGTTAACGTAAATGATTTAAATGTCGACTTAATCGATTCAATTAATCCCTTTCAGAATGCCTATGAAGTTATAAGCAAAGGACTTAATTCTAATGTTTTACAGGCAGTGCATGAGGTCGTGAAAGCCCAGGGAAGTATTACAATGACAGAGGAGGAAGCAGTATCCTTATGGCCGCGTATCAACCGTTTTGCCCAAGAGCATGGGAGAAAGCCAAGTATGGATAGTGTAAATCCATTGGAAAAACGTCTGGGCGAAGCCTTGCTGTGGCTAAAAAATAAAAAAAGACAGCAGCTGTCCCAGGTAAATTAGAATGACAAAGCGGATTTTAGAAGAGATTTTTAACAATGACCCTCTGGGTTTAATTGATGTTGGAGCAATCAAATCAAGCAGAGGAACCACAGAATCAATGCTTTGCTCTGGCTTTAAAGAAATTATTAGTTTTTATGAAAAATATGGCAGGGCACCTCTCAACAGCTTGGAAGCACCTATTTTAGAAACTAGGCTTTCTCAGCGGCTTGAAACAATGCGCAATGACAAAGAGTCTGTAGCACTCCTTAGCCCCTTCGATCAGTATTGTCTGTTAGAAAACAAAAGTGAGAATGTTTGCCAGGCAGCACCTAACTTAGATGATATTCTTAATAGTGAATTGTTGACTGAAGAAGACGATAGTATCTTTCAGATGCGCTTTGTTAATAGATCAGACAAGCAGATGCCTGATTTTGAATATGTTGCTAATCGAAAGCCATGCAAAGATTTTCAGTTGTTTGAAAAGTTATTTAAGCAAGTGCAAGAAGATTTAGACAACAAACAGCGGGATATACTGCCGATTCAGGGCATTGCAAATATTAAAGAGGGCCAGCTATTTATTGTGCATGGACTGCTTGCTTATGTTGCCAGCATGGGAAAAAAATATGAGCACCGTAAAGGGCACCATAATGCCAGGCTTAGAGTAATTTTTTCTAATAAAACAGAGAGTGACTTATTGCTGCGCTCTTTTGGTGCATCGCTATATAAAGATAAGTTGGCTAGAGCTATCTCAGGCAATTCAGAGGGGCCTCTGTTTGGTGGGAAAGAAGAAATATCTGTAGATACAGCTGGGATTGTATATGTGCTTAAAAGCCTTTCACAGTCGCCAGATATCAAAAAACATGACGGTTATTTGCATAAAATTGGCGTGACTACAACAAGTGTAAAATCGCGTATTAGCAGTGCAGCAAGAGATCCGACATACTTGCTTGCACCAGTTGAAATTGTTGGAGAATTCCATTTAATAAATATGGACCCGGTAGCAACTGAAAAATTGCTTCATACTTTTTTTGATAGTGCCAGGGCAGATATTGAAATTAAGGACCGTTTTGGTCAAACAGTAAAGCCTAGAGAGTGGTTTTTTGTAACTGTTGATACTTTGCGACAAGCTGTAAAGGCGATTCAGGATAAATCGATTCTAAATATGCAGTATTCAGTTGGCGAAGGTAAGATGATTCAGAATAAATGAAAGCATCGGCAGGAAAAGTAGTGCTATACTTGGGTGTCAGCCTAATGACAATAATGCCTTTAAAGTTGCGACCAGTATTGAATAACGGCGATTGGTAATATGTGTCTGTTGAAATAAACATGTTAGAATGCTGTTTTAAAATAATGCAAGGAGTGAAAAAATGTTTGACAGTTTTACATTGGAGAATGGTGACGCGCAGCCTATAGATGTGCCCGTAGTAGAGCAAAATGCTTTGGCAGAAGATGGTGTTGATACGGCAGCTGTTGTAAAAAAATCAAAGCCTAAAGAATCTCTGACTACATCTGCCGATGAGCAGCAAAAGAAAAATGCTGAAAGATTGGCCGCACATTTGCAGTTGGCATTGGATGCTGCACAAAAGGAAGATGAAGAGCTTTGTGCACAAATCAGCGAAATTGAAGCCAGGCGTGCAGAGGTCAAATCTTATGTACGTTATTTACAGGATACCATTAAAGGCTGTTAGTGGGTCATTAGCCTAGCACGGCTATAATTCTGGGGGCATGATGACGAAGCAGCAAGATCTTGGGGCGATACTGATCACTGGAGGCAGTCGTGGGATTGGTGCTGCAACGGCTCGTTTAGCAGCAAAGCAAGGCTATTTAGTAGCGATTAATTATCACAAAAATGATCAAGCTGCAGCGGCGCTTGTAGTAGAGGTCGAAAAAGCAGGCGGGCGCGCCACCGCTTTCAAAGCAGATGTGGGTAATGAGATAGAGGTGAGTGCTTTATTTAAAGCCGTCGATGCGCAATTGGGCCCATTGACTGCCTTGGTCAATAATGCAGGTATTTTGGAAGCACAAGCTCGTGTCGAAGAAATCAGCTTTGCTAGATTGGAACGCATTTTTAGAACCAATGTGCTGAGTTATTTTTTGTGCGCGAAAGAAGCAATTAAACGTATGTCGTATGCGTTCAAAAAACCACACCTACTCAGCCTGAGGGCCTGACCTTATAATGTGAATCCAGGCTGAGATCCAACTTGGCATGGTGCGGCAACAGCTTAAGCAAAGCGGCATCTGTCGTGGCGAACTTGATTTCAGTGAGTAGATATTT
>CANJQG010000064.1 GCA_947476405.1 Thiotrichales bacterium | reverse complement strand
TTCAAATTTTCTAGTTTGGTTTCCTTGGTATCTGTGCTTAAAAAAAATCTAAACATTATTTGGAATTCCAGCTTGGGAGCTGGTTTTATGCAGCTTTAATTCTTTGAGAATTTGTATCTAGGGGTAATGGCTCAGACCGGGAGCTGCTGGCCTAGTAATTTTAAAGAGGTGATCGTAGCAAATAGGTGTGCTGGGTTTAAGGCTTATTTTTTTACCATCCACAACACCCAATCATCATCGACCGACCCAGTATGCCCATAATTTAAAGCCGGATGATTTATTGCCAGGCCTTTTAATTCAGCCCTGAGCGGCTTTCATGGATAATTGCATTGGTTACCCAAGTGTTAAGACTAAGCCCTGCTTGTGTTGCGGCTATGTAGGCATCTCTGTGTATGTCAGGATCGAGTCGGATATTAAATTTTCCAGAAAATGGCCTGTCGGGAGATTCCCCTCGTTCTGCACAAAATTCTAAATAATCATCGATAGATTCTTTAAAGGCTTTTTTGAGTTGAGCCACGCTGGAACCCTGAAAAGTGATGACATCTTTTGTATTGATGACTTCGCCATGAAAAATTTCAGCTTCATTGTCAAAATCAATGCGACCTATGTAATTTTTGTACTCTAACATGAGGAAACTCCTGCTTCTGTTAAAAAACGCCGCATGGAAGTCACGGCACCTTTGTCAGTTTCTTTTTGTGGGTGGGGTCGATGAAACACCGCTCTACGTCCATTTAAGGCAATTCGAACACGCGATCCATTTCCCTCGGAGATTTCTGCGCCCAGGGATACAAGCAATGATTCAATATCAATCCATAGAATTCCTGATTGAACTGGTTTAGCAAAAATAGATTTAAGTATTTTCTGGTGTTTATTTCTTATCATAGATCAGAATAGTACTAGTTAGTGGTACCGAAATAAAGTTTGGTTTTTAGTTTTTTTAGTTATCCACATCACTTCATGGTGGGGAACTATTTCAGAATCTTTTTTGATAAAATTTTTGTCGTCGCTCATTTAACTCTCTGTTAAAAGTTCCCATAATTAACACACCAGGCCTGTTAGCTAAAAATCTAAGCACCCTGAAGGCGGCTATTACAAAAGATAATGTAAAATAACATCCGTTAAAGCGCTTGTTGACAGTGCTATCTTGGCATCTGAAGCGATATCACGTGTTCGTGCACCCTCCTTTAAAGCTTCTTCCACAGCTGTTTCAATGGCTTTTGATTCAATCTCCATTGAAAACGCATGACGTAGCATCATGGCTGCAGAAAGAATCTGGGCAATCGGATTAGCTATATTTTTACCCGCAATATCTTGGGCAGACCCACCCGATGGTTCAAACATACCAAACCCTTTAGAATTGAGGCTGGCAGAGGGCATTAATCCCAATGAACCCGGTAATACGGCAGCAGCATCTGAGAGAATATCTCCAAACATATTCGTACTTAAGATCACATCAAACTGAGTTGGTCTTAAGATTAACTGCATGGCGCAGTTGTCGACTAACATGTGTTCTAATGCGACTTCTGGATATTCCTTGGAAACTTCAGTGACAACGGTTCTCCAAAGTTTTGACGTCGCCAGTACATTGGCTTTATCTACAGAAGTCACTTTTTTGCGACGAGTTTTTGCAGACTTAAAGGCAGCGTGCGCAATACTGGCAATTTGATCTTCGTTATATAAAGCCTGATCCTCGGCGTGACGCCGTCCATTTAAGATCGTTTGCAAGTGACTGCCAAAATACAAATCCCCTAATAATTCTCGAAATACAACAATATTAATTCCATCACCAATAATCTCTGGTTTAAGTGGACAGATAGAGGTCAAAGAAGGATAAAGAATGGCTGGACGGATATTAATATTAAATTGAAATGCCTGTCTCAATGCCAATAACGACTTAGCCTCACACCCATTCCATTTAGGGAGGTTTTGTTCAGCAACGGGCCCTCCGACAGAACCAAATAAAATGGCATCCGCGCGTTCGGCAATATGATGAGTAGTGTCAGGAAAATGTTCCCCGAACTGATCATAAGCAGCTCCGCCTATCAGAGCTTCATGATATATAAAATCATGATTAAATTTAAGCGCAATTTGATTTAAAACCCTTTGTGCTTGAGCCATCACTTCCGGGCCAATACCATCACCGGCAAGTATTGCGATGTGTTTTTTCATGATGAGCAATCTCCATTTTGTGTGCCAATAAATAATCCAAATCATTTTGAGACTCTAATAAACAATGTTTACGAAACGAGTCATAGTCAAACGAATAGGATTCACCTGAAAGTGTCATTACGATTTGATTATCCAAAGCAATGGTCAGTTGTTCTGGGGTATTGATTAACCATTTTTGAATGACAAGTTCTGGCAGGCTGACTAATAAAAGGCCATTTTTAGTGCCGTTATTGAAAAAAATATCTGAAAATGATGGTGCAATGATTGCTTTGAATCCCGCCTGTTGAAGTGCCCATACCGCATGTTCACGGGATGAACCACAGCCAAAATTAGAATCAGCAAGCATGATCTCAGAACCTAGATAGCGAGCTTGATTGCTAGGAAAATTTGAATCCATGCTTTTTAAGCGAGCAAACAAATATTGCCCATACCCTTCACGCTCAATACTCGTCAGGTACTGCGCAGGAATGATCATATCAGTGTCGATATCTTTGATGGGTATTGGCATGACTTTACTGGTGAATGTATTAAATTTTTTCATTCAAAATCTCCCGTTATTTTTCCGGCAATAGCACTGGCCGCAACGGTTATTGGTGAGGCAAGATGGGTAATACTGTTTTGTCCTTGTCGACCAATAAAATTACGATTTGAACTACTAATGCAACGTTTTCCTGGTGGCACTTTGTCCTCATTCATGGCTAAGCACATAGAACATCCTGGCATGCGAAATTCAGCACCCGCTTTAATAAAAATTTGATCCAAGCCTTCTTCCTTAGCTTGCTTCATCACCTGCTCTGAGCCAGGTACTATGTACATGGTGACATGTGCAGCAATTTTTTTACCATCCATGATTTTTGCTGCCGCACGCAGGTCTTCAATGCGTCCATTGGTGCAGCTACCAATAAAAGCGAAATCAATAGAGTGATTTTTGATGTTTTGGCCTGGCCTTAACTTTGTATAATCATAGGCTTTTTGTGCCATGGCATGATGAGTTTTTGGTAGTTGATTTAAGGTCGGAACAGTCTCATCAATCGCAATGGCTTGCTCTGGATTGATGCCCCATGTGACCATTGCTTGCAGTGAATCTAAGTCGATAAGCACTTGATGATCGTAATGACAGCCAGGATCACTTTTCAAAGTTTTCCAATATTTAATTTTCTCAGCCCATTCCATTTCGCTTGGTGCATAACGGCGATTTTTTAAATAGGAAAAAGTAGTTTCATCTGGCGCAATTAAACCCGCTTTGGCGCCACACTCAATAGACATGTTACAAAGTGTCATACGTGCTTCCATCGACATTGCCTGAACAGCAGACCCTGTGTATTCAATGATATGACCGTTAGCGCCCCCGATGCCGATCGTAGCAATAAGTTTCATAATAGCATCTTTAGCACCTACACCTGGGCGAAATTGACCACTGAATTCTACCTTCATTGTTTTGGGTTCATATTGTAAAATGCACCCTGTTGCCAAAACATGAGCGACTTCTGAAGTACCTACCCCAAAGGCCATTGCACCAAAAGCACCATGAGTAGAGGTGTGGGAATCTCCACAAACTAAAGTTGAGCCTGGCCAGGTAAAACCTAATTCAGGCCCAATGACATGAACGATACCTTGGTATTGACTATCGAAATCAAAAAGTTCTATTCCATGTTTTTTAGCATTGTCTCGCAATGCCTCTACCTGTTGTCGCGCCATCGGATCAGCGATCTCTTTTCGAGTGATAGAAGTTGGAATACTGTGATCCAAAGTAGCAATAATACTTTTTGGATTATGCACGGGTAATTGACGTTGCTGTAAGGTATCAAAAGCTTGTGCAGAGGTTACTTCATGCATCAGCATTCGATCGATTGCAAAAATCGCCGGATGTCCTTTGGTTTGTTTTACCACATGTGCTTGCCAAATTTTTTCAATAATATTTTTAGCCATCTTAAAACTCCTTTTGGCAAGATTGTCGATAGTGAGAATAAGCTATTAATAATTCTTGATCAGTGATCCCTTTACGACGATCTGCATAGTAATTTTTGATGGCTTGAGTGATGACTGTTTTTTCATGCTCTTCACAAACAAAACCTGCTTTCTGAATGATATCTTGTGCATGATTGCTTCCACTAAGAGGGCCAAAAGTAAATTCGATATTGCTACCAATACTTTCAGGATCAAAGGGTTGATAGGCCAATGGGTTTTGCAATATTGCATTGGTATGGCCTCCTGAGGTATGACGCGCCGAATTTTCTCCTGTGATGGGAAAATGGGGCTGACGAGGCAGCATTCGCTCACTAATAAAATCTGAAATATTTTTTAAATATTTATGATTGCAGTTCGTATAAAAAGGCTTGGATTGATTTTGATGTATCCCAAATTGATCAATTAGTACAATACATTGTTCAAGTGCAGCATTTCCTGCACGTTCACCAACGCCATTGATACAGCCTTCAATTTGTCGAGCAGGGCCATGGAATACTGCATTCAATGAATTTTGTACTGCCAAGCCAAAATCATTATGGCAATGTGTTGACCAAATTACTGGAATTCCAGGAAATTCTCGTTGGATGATATCAGCATGACGCTGCATATTTTTCACAAAATAAGAATCTCCTTCATACACAGCAGAACCACCAATCGTGTCAGGGCAGTTGATAATGGTTGCCCCTGCAGTAATTGCCGCACGGAGCACATCCGTTGTGAAGTCAAAATTTTCACCCATTCGTGAATAACCTTCAGGACTAAACTCCACCTCATAACCCGTCTGCGCAGCGATATGAATTAAGCGATAAACGTTTTCAATTAATTGATGTGGCTGATTAGCCATTGCACCTAAAGATGCTTGCATTAAATTTGGATCGACTGGCAAATAAGTATGCACTCGTGCTTTCAATTTTTTTTGACTAGGTAATAGCGCTTCCATAGTTTTAATGACTTGTGCTTCACGCAATTGGCAGAGTGCTGCAATGCACATATTTGAATTTTGATCAGCCATTTCTTGAGAAATAGTATGAACAATATCAAATTCAGTCTGACTAGCTGCGGGGAAACCTGCTTCTAAAATATCTACATTGAGTTGATGTGCTTTCTGTGCATAAGAAAGATTATCTTCAAAAGACATGCCAGCCCCTGGAGATTGCTGTCCATCGCGCAACGTCGTATCAAAAATAAAAATCCGGTTATCTTTATTCATCACACACCTCCAGTCATATGATCAATGACATAAGTCAAGCTATTTTGATAAGCTGGATTTCTACCATGTACAATATCTTGATAAGCGGCTTTGAATTGCTCTGTGATTGGACCGGGTTTTCCTTCCCCAATTATGCAATCATCTAATGATCTAATGGGTGTGACTTCAACAGCCGTTCCAGTAAAAAAAGCTTCATCTGCACCATAGATAAACTCGAGTCCAAAACGTTTTTCAATAAGTTCTAAATCCAATGTTTTAGACATCTCAATGATGGTGTTTCGTGTAATGCCTTCCAAAATGGTTCCTAATGCAGTGGTATAAATTTTCCCGTTTTTAATTACAAAGATATTTTCAGCACTGCCTTCAGCAACATGACCATGTTCATCCAACATCAAGGCCTCATGGTATTTTGTCCCCCGGATGGCCAATCCTGCCAACATGCTATTAATATAATGGCCGCAGATTTTTGCATCAGCGACCGTAGAGCGTGGGTGAATTCTAATAAATTCACTCGTTTTAATATCAACGCTATCACTGGCCAAATAACGACCCCATGGCCAGCAGGCAATGATAGTTTCAACTGGCAAAGTAGGTGATGGACAAACCCCCATAGCGCCGTAGCCGTAATAGACTAATGGGCGAATATAACCAGACTCTACCTGGTTAATTCCCACTGTATTGATAATCGCCTGGCAGATCTGCTCTTGTGAATAAGGAATATCCATGTGCATCACTTGAGCAGAATAAAATAACCGGTCCACATGTTCAGATAATTTAAATATGGCCGGTCCATTGGCCGTTTTGTAAAAACGGATGCCTTCAAAGGCGCCGCTTCCATAGTGTAATCCGTGACTCATCACGTGTGTAGTGGCTTCTTGCCAAGGTTTTATGGTGTTGTTTTGCCAAATAAAAGAAGTTGCTTGCATAAAATTCTCCTGCTGAATTGCGATGAATGATGAAGGTTAATTTCCTGCATTAGAGATGTGGGAATACCCCGACACTAATGCAGGCTTATTAGTCGCAGACTCAGGAGAAGAGAATAAGAAAAACCACATGCAACAACGCCAACTTCCAAAATGGAAGCTATGACAGCGTGCTGAGTTATGTGGTTGATTGACATGAATAATGCTAACTTTTTATTGTTACATTTTTTTATCGTACCTTCGTGTAAATAAAAAGTCAAGAATTAAATAATAAATATGAGAACAATGTATGTTTCTTATGAATATTGGGATTGTCTGATTTTTTATCCAATGCCTCGTAAAACATTGGCGTTCAAGCCGGAGGGACACCCTAGAACCTCAAAATAAAATCGGGCCGACGGCGGCAAGAGAGCAGATGGCGAAGTTTGCTGAGCATCAAGAAATTGCTCGTCAAAATGGAGAACGAATTTTAAAAAATCCTGAGATTGCGCTTAAAGCGTTGACTCAGGAGAAGTCCACTTTTACTCACAATGATATGGCCCGTTTTGCAAATCGGCATAGTGAGAATAAAGCACAGTTTGATACGGTTTATTCAACTATCAAATCCCATCATGAACTTGTTTTTTTAGGTAAAGATGAGTTCCGACGAGAGCGCTTCACAACCCAAGAAATGCTGGAGATTGAGTCCAAAATGATTGCTCAATCAGAAGAGCTCTCCAAAATAAAACATCATGCTGTTTCAGACGCTTCAATCAGCAAAGCGTTGAGCTCTAAAAACTTAAGCAGAGAGCAAATCGTGGCCCTCAAGCATTTAACCCAAGAGGGCGACGCGGCCTGTGTCTCTGGTTTTGCGGGGACTGGGAAAAGCTACATGTTAGGCGCCGCTCGTGAAGCCTGGGAAGACGAAGGCTACCGCGTTCAAGGCATGGCCTTATCTGGCATTGCCGCTGAGAATTTACAGAAAGGCTCTGGCATCCAGAGCTATACCGTGGCCAATCGAATGTTGGTCTGGGAATCCAGTCATGAGCCACTGGGGCGCCAAGATATTTTAGTCGTTGATGAGGCGGGGATGTTGGGTTCTCGCCAAACGGGCCGGATTGTGGAGGAGGCGCATAAGGCCGGCGCTAAAGTAGTTTTCGTAGGGGATCCAGAACAACTACAAGCCATTCAAGCCGGCGCTGCCTATAGAGCCATTTCTGAGCGGATTGGCTTTGTGGAAATGACGGATGTCAGGCGTCAGACAGAATCCTGGCAACAGGAGGCCACTCGAGACTTTGCACGGGCCAAAACTAAAGCAGGTTTGAGCGCTTATGAGCAACATCAAAAAATCCATTTTTTTGAAGATAAAGAATCGGCCATCCAGGGCATGATTCAGCAATGGAATGGCGTTCGAACTGAACATCCTCAAAAGACCCAGTTGATGTTGGCTTACACCCGAGAAGACGTCAAAAATTTAAATCATCAAGCCCGATCTATTCGACTGGAAAGTGGAGATCTGGGTGCGGAGGCCAAATTAAAAACTTCCAAAGGAGAGAAAAATTTTTCAGAGCAGGATCGTATTTATTTTTTACGCAATGAGAATAAAAATCTGAAAGTAAAAAATGGGACGCTTGGAACGATCGAAAAAATTAACGGAGACAAGGTCAGTGTGAGGCTAGATGCCAATGGCCAAGAGAAGCC
>CANJQG010000063.1 GCA_947476405.1 Thiotrichales bacterium | reverse complement strand
TATTTCCCTAAAAGTACGCCTTTTGATATACTGACCCCAGCCATGGTCCAAGTTGTCGAGGATGCGCTTAATTCTAGACCACGAAAGATTCTAGGCTACAAGACTCCACGTGAGGTGTTTTTTTCTGATGCTTAACACTCTCGCACTTCAGGGTTGAATGGGCGACTTCTTGGATGGCCCCAATGATGCAATATAAAATATCTTTTCCAAAAAAGGCTGAAAAGCGATCTTTTAATGCGGGTGATTCAAAGAATTGACATGGTTATTTTTTCATGTATATTGGGTAATTAAAATATTGCGTTAAATTCTGATGATCTGGAGAGCAGCCTATGCTAAAAAATAAGAGGACTTTATCAATTTTAATGAGCCTGGCATTATGCCCTTTTTTTATCCCAGCGCAAGATGCCTTGACGATTAATCCGAACGTGCCTTTTCTTTATCTAAGTGCAAATAGCACAGGAACTATTAGGTATAATGTAAAAAATCAATTTCCTTTGCCGATTTCGATTGCTGATAATGCAATTATGCCCTATCAGGCCCTGCCGGAAGGGTTGAATTTTTCTGTTATTCATAATACCTGTCAAAATATTGCTTCCGGGCAAAGCTGTTCGTTTGATGCTTTTTTAGTGGCGGGGGCGAGTATTGTGCCTTCTTTTTTTTCTTTAACTGCACATGTTTGCATCGATAAATATAACTTATGCAATTTGTCTGACAGTGCTGTAAAAGTAGTTTTAACGCATAGTAGTCAGAATTATATTTATGTCCCAGCTCTTTTAAATAGTGGGGCTTTGACTGCTATTTTTGCCATGAATACGGCCTATCCGTATGGCCTGATTAAGATGGATCCTGAATCTCAGTTTTCGTTTAATACAATTCCTGTTGCTCTGGCAACGAGTCCTGGTGGAGACTATATTTACGTTGTAAATCACAAAAGTGCTGGACCTGTATTAGAGGTTCTCAGTGCTCTTTCTAGTACGAATCCTTTTCCACAAATCGTCGCGACTTTGCCGCTTCCATATGTGCAATATGCGACTTGGATTAATACCAGTCTAGATGGGAAATTAATTTATATCAGTAGTTTCTTTGATAATGAAATTTATATTGTGAATATTGAAGTGATCAATGGTGAAGTCACAGCTCAATATTTGGGTGAAATTAAGACGGATCAACCACAAATAATGATGGCATCGCCTGATGGATCTATTCTTTATGTCAGCACTGGATTCAGCCTCATTGTTGATCATTTAAATACGATAAGCAATCCCGTTCAAGTCATTTCAAGCACAACCTTTCCCTTGCCTGGAACGACATTTTGGGGGATGGCGATTTCTCCAGATGGCGGTCGCCTTTATCTCTCAGCTTGCGTCGACGGTAATGGGGTGATAAAAATGTTTGATACTACGAAAAGTAGTGAGCAATTAACTGATTTTTTAAATATTCCGAATGCTAGTCCTTTTATTCTGGTGCTCTCTCCAGATGGATCAAAATTATATGCATTGAGTTTTAATCCGCAGGAGGTTTTAGTGATTGATACCACATCGGCTAAGGTCATTAGCACCATCCCCTTAGAAAACTTTAGTCCCTTTGGAATGTCTATTTTGCCAGATGGAAGTGCGCTTTTTATTACTTCAGACTCCAATGATTATATTGAAAAAATTGATTTGACTAATAATCAGGTGACCGCATTGCCTTCCATGGATTCACCTGGTTTTGTTTATGCTAATTTTATTAATTAATTTAATCATTCATGTAAGGAGGTGCATCCATGAAAAAAGTAAGACGATTGTTTTTTTTAAGCGCTTTGAGTATGGGGTATTCGATTACGTGTTTTTCAGCGCCTCATTATTGGAGTGCCAATATTTCAATGGGTATGACGAATGCCGCTCTTTCTAACAATGAGATGGTGCGGATTGCAGAAGATGTACAGCGGCAATATAGCTCGGCGCAGTCATCTATGAATATTCCACTTTTTGGTTTTGGTCTTGCTTATAATATGCCTTATAAAAATGTGACTTTTGGTTTGGGATTAACCGCGCTCTATTTAAATAATCTGAGTGCAAGTGGCTCTGAATCTACTTTTGTAGGTGGCTATGGGCCCTATAATACTTTGAATTATACCGCGCAGGGTCAAAGCTATGGCTTATTTTTAGAGCCCAAATTAGCCTGGACCCATTATGCAGTGCAGCCTTATTTTTTGCTTGGCCTAGGCGTCAGTCGTAATGATTTTGGTCATTATGTGGAGACATCGATCAATCCAGAGAGCCCCTCTCCAGGAGTGCCGTTGAACGGTTATGATCAATATAACTTAGCCTATGAGTTTGGAGTTGGGGTGCAGTATGTGCTCAGTTCGAAGCCTAATGCGCCGATTATTGCATTGGATTATCGTTATATCAACTGGGGTAATGCGGCGCTCTCTTCTTATTCAGGTCAGGAGATTCCAAACAATATGAGCCTGGGACAGTTGACCAGTAGTAGTGTGAATGTCAATTTGATTTGGCCTTTTTAATGTGCTCCAGGGTCTGTATGATAATCGCTGGCCATGGGGGCCTGTGAAAATAAAGAGATCGGCCCTCCGCCAGCTCCGCCTACTGCGGGCGCTCCTTGATGTGCTTGGTCTAACACATGGAGTAGGCCTCTTAGGGTTAAGCCATGACTTGTTTGTAAGGATAAAAATTGATTCGTCATGATTGCTCTTATTTCGGGTGAGTCAGTGGGATATTTGTATTCTAAAATTTCCTGAATATCCGAAGCAGTTAATGGATTGATAACGACGTGTTCACAGCGCGCTTTGAATGCAGGGCTTAAAATATCGCGCCCACTCAAGGCCGCGCCATTCAGGGTGACAATCAAGAGAAAGCCTTCTTTTTTTGCAGGCTGTCCATTGATATTTCTTCCTGTTAAGAAGCTGTTGATTGCTTTTTCAACGCCTTCTCCCGAGCACGCATCAAATTCATCAATCCACACAGGCTTTCCTTCATCAAAGGCCGTTGCAATGATTTTAAGGGTCTCATGAAGATGTTCCTCGAGCAGGAGATTGGCGGGAATCCTGATATGCGGGTGTGACTTCAAGCAGTGTTGAACGAGTGCGCTTTTTCCTAAACCTGGCATGCCTTCAATGATGACGCCGTTGAGTCCTAAACCCTGTCCGGGGAGCAGGCCTTCCCTTTGTAAGTCTTTGCGTATCAGCGCATTCGTCAAACAGGTCATTGCTGCTGTAGTATAAGGCGCTTCAATAAAAGAGGAGGGCTTGTCCGTCGTTGTGGAGGCTTCCCTGAATTCTAAAAGACGCGCTGTACACCATTGTAAGGCTTCATTTTGCAGGGCTCGAACAGTCATGCTCCCTGGATTAGCTTGATTTTTATCATAATACAGTGCTAAAAGTCGTGTTTTTTCGGTATGAATATCATGCTCTAGAAGTCCGGCCTCACAAATATCCAAGTCTATTTTGCTCATTTTATTGAAAATAGGCTTTAAAATTTGGTGATCAATATAGCACGGGGGAAAATCCTGAAAGGCTAAAGTGGGAATGGAATAATCTTCAAACAATTTTTGGCTCACGCGTCCTCCGCCGTATGATAGATCATTTCCTGCAAAAACGACCTTATGTGTTTCACTTAATTCATAGGTTTTGCCTTTATAAAGTACGCAAGGGGTTCTCTCAGCCAACATCGGGGCTAAAAATGTAAAATGTAAATTCTCGATGTTGTGTTCGTCGATGCGCAATATTTTTATTTTTTCTGATGTGTCGAGAGCCCAGGCCTCAAACTCATCCAGTTCTTGATAAAGGGTGGCCTGTTCTAGCTTAGCCATTTCGTCAATGAGGCTGGTTTTCCCTACGCCGGTTGGGCCGCTTATTCGGGCAATGTGATGCTGATCCAATACGCCCAGCAAGGCTGATTTTCGCCTTGAAATAAAGGCCTTAGAATCTGCTTCTGTCCCCACATCCTCGTGGCTGCAGTCGCTTTCTGAATAAATAATGGAAGGCGATTGCGGCACGCTGCGCGCTGTTTCTGCTTGTAAAATTAATGTGCCGGAAAAGGTTACGCGCTCGCCATTAATCATGATAAACGAATGATTTGAAAGAGACATGGGGGCTAATTGATCCAAAAGCTCGGGTGAAAATATCCCTTTTAAAATAACGGTTTCTCCTGCCAATAAAGCAGACAAGGCGCCTCCCAGCTCAATTGCAAAATCTGAAAAACCGGCTCGTTCTGAGGTGAATCGAACGGAATAAAATAAACTTGAAAAACATTCATCTTCTACATTGAAAACCAAGGGGCTGGATGGCGATGTTTCTTTTACTGAAATTGAATCCTTATCCGCAGAATCAGCGGGAAGATCGCTTTCAATGGTGAGATTGCGTGGCAGGGAAACGCCAGGTTCCAAATAGAGTGATAAAGAAATCCCATACATTTTTGCCCGATTAAAAAGAGTGTACCATTGGCTCTCGGTTAAATCACTTGCCTCTGAATGGCGATTCACATGAAGGAGGAGGTGTTGCCCTCGAAATCTCTCTAATAAGCCAGGGCGTTCGCTATAGATGCCCTCTACAATACACTTATCTTGAAACAAAATATCCACACAGTGCGTATTCACCACAATGGCCTCAGGGAGTGCTCTTTTCGGCGCATTTCGAAACACCTGTTTTATTTCAAAGTCAGCAAAATTCAAATTCCGATTGGACAAATCAAATTGAGCAGTCGGCGCAATGGGAATCATCATGCCATGATATAAAAAATAGCCTTGCGCGCGTGCAATATCACAGGCATATTGAATGGCTTCTTGTTGATCATTGGCGATGTTTAGAAGCGTAATACGCTGATTGGCACCGATACCATCAAAAAGTGGGCCAGGCTCAAATGTCATTTTATTTTCAACCAAAATTACCCGCCCAAAGAATTTTTCGAGCCAATTAGATTCCCCTTCCAGATCAATCACACTGGATATGGTCTCTTCTCTTTTCGAATCAGTAGGCGCTTGTGGCAGTGGGAGTGGAAGCGTATAGACTTCACCTTTGTATCTAGATTGAAATGATTCATCTTCGGGGCGATTTTGGCATAATCCGATGATTTGAATGTTTTTTGCTACGGGGATCCCTTTGATTCTTGGGCTGTCATCCAGCATTTCTTGAAGCGTTAAGCGTTCTTTTGGCGTTAATGCATCCCATTGAATCAGAATAGAAAATCGTTGAGTTGGATGTGCGGTAGCCTTTTTTAGAAAGCTTGAAAAGTCGCCTCCTTCTGGCTCAATATTGGGTCCCGTATCACCTAAGATCAAAGCGCGTTTCCCAATATCAATATCATTCGATTTTTGAATATAAAAAGTATGAATGCCTAAATCGGCTTGAGTCCTCAGTATCGACAGCGCATCCTGTTTTGCAGTCTTGGAGAGAAGCAAAATGTTTTTGTGAACGCTTATTTTTGAAGTATACTCCTCTTGAGTGCTTATTTTGTGTATTTCACATTGCTTTAAAAGCATGGCCCGCATATTTGCATGAGCTGCTGTTATGGGTTCATTAGGTACTTCATCCGCTGCCCAAGTTTCTGGGCTTATGGATCTGGGTATCATCATTTTAGGAGTGGCTTCATAATGCTCTTCAGCCTTGCTAGCGCCTAGCACATCAAGAGGAATCCACTCGTTATCATCATTTTTTACTTCGATCATTTCGTGATTCTGGTTGACGCTGACGATCCTGACATGGTCTGGGCTTATTGCACCTGAAATGATGCTCGAAACAGCCAATGCCCGATGCCAGCAGACGCCTGCTGCTTCACTATAAAGTATTTCAGTCCACTCTTTTAAGCTGTCTGTTATTTTGGGGATGGGGCGGGTTGAATCAGCTGTTTCTTGAAAAAAGGGTTGATTGCGATACGTGTTAATAATAAGGCGGGCAAAAGATCCATTTGGCTTGTCTCCCAGGTCTTCCAATCTTGACTTATTATGTTCACTGGATAATTTGAGTATAAATTGAAGGTTGATTTCATCTGGCATCTGATTTTTCACATAAAAAAAGTCATCACTGCCCCTGTGAAACTCTAGCAATTCTGTGCCATTGCCCATTATTCCTTCCAGTGTTTCTGCAGGATGTATGGAGCGTAAACGATGAAATTGCCCATCACTAGGAATTCGCTGATTGATTTTAAAGTATTCATCTTTAGTGGGGGCTTCTTTATAAAGTGTAATGTTTTCAAGGGTTAAATATTTAATTTGATAGGTCAAAGGACGAGTAATCGCAGTGGGCTCAAAGCGATACAGTTCAGCTTGATCTGTTATTGTATTTTGCTTTAATTTGTAAGCAATCACGGCTCCTCGCACATTGATTTTTTTTGTTGTATTTAATGCCTCTCCAATTGGTATCATATCGTATCGTGCTTTGCCTTGATTATCAGTGGAAACAATGGATGTGCTTTGCAAAGGCGTGCTTTCATAAAATATGCCAGGATTGGGATGTGACGTATCCTGGGGGTTTGCCTGAGCACTTAACTCATCTAGGCTCGTAAACCCTAATAGCTCACGCGTATAGTTTTTATGAAAAATAATAGGTGGCCGTAATTTAGCAAAGTGAGTTGCATTAAATCCATCGGGTAATTGAATTAATTTAAGCTGTGGGCATCTGAGAGAAAGTTGTTGTAAGTTTGTGGAGATTTCTTTCTGGTCTGATTCGCTTAGGTCTTTCAAAAATGGAGATATTTTAATGACTGCAATATTTGATAAAAATGAGCACATTTCCTTGGGAAGATTACGTAATGCAGTTAAATCATCTTGATGGAGCACTTCGAGAAAAATTGAATGTCCGGGAGGGGGTGGGCTAGGGAAGGGCGTAGGAGAGCGCGCGCAGGCTTGTTTAAATGCAAATATTCGGTTTATTTCAGAGGGGATATCGGTGGGCCATGAAATCTCTAACCCTGGGGTATTGCAATAGCTTAATGAAAATTGATGGGCATCAAAAGGATTATCTAAGAAATCTATATTCAGGGTTGAATCTTTTCTCTGCATAGGCCTCCTTATTCTACAAGTAGGATACTTCTTTTTTATTGAAGCAATAAAATCTATCTGGGGTAGAATATAAGCTAGAAATTTTTTAAAGATAGATGCCTTTTTAATAATCTGATAGGCGTATGCTGAGAATGATGGGGAGCTAGAGTGGGTCTCTATAATAAAAAAAAGACTGCTATTCGCAATTAGTTTTTCGAGTAGTTTGGCTTTTCCCAAAAGCATTCGTGCAATCTCAATGTGTGCTTCCCCAAGAATTCTAAGATGATTCTCGTTCAGTTTTTCTAATAGTTCAGGCGTGTTCAGAAGCGCTCGTGCAAAGTCAATATGTTTTTCTCCAATGTGCGCAAGATCATCCCCGCTGAGTTTTTCTAATAGTCCAGGCTTATTTAGAAGATGTTGTGCAAAGTCAATATGTTTTTCTCCAATTTGCGCAAGATTATCCCCGCTGAGTTTTTCTAATAGTTCAGGCTTATTTAGAAGATGTTGTGCAAAGTCAATATATTTTTCTCCAATTTGCGCAAGATTATCCCCGCTGTGTTTTTCTAATAGTTCAGGCTTATTTAGAAGATGTTGTGCAAATGCAATATGTTTTTCTCCAATTTGCACAAGATCATACCCCCTGAGTTTTTCTAATAGTTCAGGCTTATTTAGAAGATGTTGTGCAAAGTCAATATGTTTTTTTCCAATTTGCACAAGATCATACCCCCTGAGTTTTTCTAATAGTTCAGGCTTATTTAGAAGGGATCGTGCAGCTTCAATATGTGCTATTCCAATTTGCACAAGATTATCCCCGCTGAGTTTTTCTAATAGTTCAGGCTTATTTAGAAGATGTTGTGCAAATTCACTATGCTTTACTCCAATTTTTATAAGATGATCGTTTGTGAGTTTTTCTAATAGTTCAGGCGTGTTTATAAGTTTTTGTGCAAACTCATAATATCTTGCGGCAATTTTCACAAGGAAATGCATAG
>CANJQG010000062.1 GCA_947476405.1 Thiotrichales bacterium | reverse complement strand
GCCTGATTGCTCCCAATCGTCTGACAGCTTCTGCCATTCACTCAGATCTGCTTCTCTTTTTAACATGTTTGCTCCTGCTTGGTTTGCTCAGTCAGGAGTTTCTCATATTTTAGTTTAGGCCGTTAGATGTGGTTGTTTGAGCGCATACGATTGATCGCGAAATCCGGGTGGTGGTGATTGCAATTGCTCATCGCACATAAATCTACCTAAACGGGGGTTTGAAAATCAATGGAATGAAAAGGTGCGCTAAGGAATTTCAAACCCAGTAATATCAAATTCGGGCGATTAAATGCCATCTTGACCTCTAGTATCCATCCGCTAAATATGGCAGAATAGCTGAAAAATAAAGAGTCTCTATGAGTAAACAGCTTTTTAAATCCACTTCCCTTGTCAGTATTCTGACTCTTCTTTCGCGCTTGATTGGGTTTTTGCGTGAGAATGTTTTTGCCATTGTCTTCGGAGCGGGTGCGGAGATGGATGCGTTTGTGATTGCCTTTCGGATTCCTAATTTTTTGCGGAAAATTTTTGCAGAAGGCGCATTTTCGCAAGCCTTTATGCCGGTTTTGAAAGAGGTCAAAGTACAGCAATCACATCAGGAGTTAAAAGAGTTAATTGCACGGGTTGCGGGCACATTAGGCTTGATTTTGTTGGTTGTCAGTGTCCTGGGGGTATTGGCTTCGCCCTTGTGGGCTTTTATTTTTGCGCCAGCTTATGTTCATGATCCAGAAAAATTTTCCACTTTAAACCATTTATTGCGCGTGATGTTTCCGTATATCTTTTTTATTTCGATGACCGGTTTGGCGGGCAGTATTCAGAATGCCTTTAAACAGTATGCTGTGCCGGCGGTAACGCCTCTGGTCTTGAGTTTATCAATGGGTTGGGCTGCGGTGAGTTTTAGTCCGTATTTTAAAAATCAGCCGATTGAGGCCGTGGCCTGGGGTGTGATGTTGGCGGGTGTTTTACAATTGCTTTTACAGATTCCTTTCCTCTGGCGCCTGGATGTGCTGGTTTGGCCAAAATGGGGGTGGCGTGATC
Organism: Thiotrichales bacterium; assembly: GCA_947476405.1. Classification (GTDB taxonomy): domain Bacteria; phylum Pseudomonadota; class Gammaproteobacteria; order Francisellales; family CACEW01; genus JAJZUD01. The sequence goes on along the minus strand of CANJQG010000062.1, from coordinate 7,362 downwards.
CCAATGTCAGGCGAATTATGCGGATGATGCTGCCTGCTTTATTTGGCGTATCAGTCGCACAAATTGGGATGCTGCTTGATAGTATGTATGCGACTTTTTTGCCGACAGGCAGTGTATCCTGGCTGTATTATGCAGATCGCTTGATGCAGTTTCCGCTGGGGGTGTTTGGGATTGCTTTGGCGACGGTTGTGATGCCGCATCTTTCTGAACAAATGGCTTGCAAAAATGAGGCGGAATTTAAGCGAGCGCTGGATTGGGCGCTGAAGCTAATTGTCATGGTGGCCTCGCCCTGTGCAGTGGGATTGGCGGTTTTAGCGGGCCCTATTTTGGTGACGCTGTTTCAATATGGACATTTTAATTTTTTAGATGTGAGAATGACAGAGGAAAGTCTCTGGGCGTTTTCGGCGGGCTTATTCTTTTTTATTATGGTCAAAATTGTCGTCTCTGCTTTTTATTCCCGTCAGGATATGAAAACGCCTGTTAAGATTGGCATGATTGCAGTCGGGGTGAATATCGTGTTCAATACGATTTTAATTTTTCCTTTACATCATGTTGGCCTTGCATTGGCGACCTCAATCGCAGCGATGTTTAATTCACTGGCTTTATTGTTTATTTTATACAAACAAAATTTGCTGATTTTTCGGCCGGGGTGGCGTAAAGTTTTGTTGGGATCGATTGTGGGTAATATTTTAATGGTTTTGGTGGTGCATTTTCTGCAGGGAAATTTGCAGCATTGGGTGGTCTGGCATCCCTTCATGCGTGTTTTGCATCTGTTTTTATTGATGGGGGGCGGCGTGCTGATTTATTTTTTAAGTTTGGCTGCATTTGGCGTTCGCCGAGGAGATTTTATCATTTGATTCACTTTATTCCTTTATCGACACAAAAAATGAAGCCAGGTGGGGCGGCGGCCATGGGCAATTTTGATGGCGTGCATCTTGGGCATCAGGCGCTCTTGCAGGCATTGCGAGCATTGCCGGGTCCGCGAGGTGTCATTTTGTTTGAGCCGCATCCCAAAGAGCGTTTTTGTACGCCTGCCGAAGCGCCCCGGCGGATTTTTCTTCTGGCCGATAAGTTGAAAGTCTTGCAAGAAATGGGCTTAGATTATGTTTTGCTGATTCATTTTAGCCAAACTTTTTCGCAATGGACCCCCGAGCAATTTATTCACACGATTCTCCACAATAAATTAGGCCTAAAAGCACTGGTCGTTGGGCCGGATTTTCGGTTTGGTTGCCAACGTCAGGGCGCGCGTGAGGACATTGAAAAAGCAGGGATTTTTGTCCATCAAGTTCCTTTTTTGATAGCGGATCAAGAGCGGGTCAGCAGTACCTTGATTCGGGCTTCACTTTTGCAGGGGAATTTTAAACAGGTTCAGCAATTATTGGGGCATGGGTATACGGTGACAGGCAAGGTTTTGCATGGCTTGAAACGCGGGCGCACTTTGGGGTTCCCTACCTTGAACATGGGGCTTAGGCCGAATATGCTTTTGGCGGGAGTCTATGCTGTAAAAATAAAAGGTCTGGGAGATGCGATCTTGTACGGCGTCGCCAATGTGGGTAGACGTCCCAGCCTTAATCCGCTTGTTCATCCACTGTTAGAAGTACATATTTTTGATTATCATCAGGAAGTATATGGGCAGCGTGTGAGCATTGAATTTATTGCGAAACTGCGAGATGAGAAAAAATTTGCTTCATTGCCCGAATTAGTGGTCCAGATTGCACAAGATGTTATTCATGCTAAACAGGAGTTAAAATGCCCAATACGATAGATGCTTTTCTTACAGCCACAGCGGAATTTACCACCATCGGTGATTTTTTTCGTTTTGGGATCAGCACGCTCGCGACCAAAAAAGTATTTTTGGGGCACGGGACGGATGATCTCAAAGACGAGGCTTGGTGGTTAATTGCAGGGGCTTTGCACTTGCCATTAGATTTACCACCACAGTTGCTGCTGAATGCGCGCGTGACGCCCGCTGAGCATCATCACTTGGTTAATTTGCTTTATCAGCGAGGCGTTCAAAAAATTCCGACGGCTTATCTTTTAAAGCAGGCTTATCAAGGCGGTCAGCAGTTTTATGTTGATGAACGTGTTTTAATCCCTCGTTCACCGATTGCGGAATTGATTGAAAAACATTTTGAGCCTTGGTTGCTTCATCCTGAATCCGTCACGCATATTTTGGACTTATGCACAGGAAGCGGCTGTCTTGCGATTCTGAGTGCGCTTGCTTTTCCCGCGGCCCATGTCGATGCGCTCGATATTTCAAGGGCCGCTTTGGCAGTTGCGCATCATAATGTAGATGATTATGAGCTTAATGAACGGGTTCGTATTTTAGAATCAGATGTATTCTCTGCCTTAAAAGACGAAAAATATGATCTGATCATCAGTAATCCGCCCTATGTAGATCTTAAAGATTTAAAGGCCATGCCAGATGAGTTTCATCATGAACCCACCTTAGCTTTAGCTGCCGGGGATGATGGCTTGGATATCGTGCGTGAAATTTTAGAGAAAGCAAAGTTGCATCTTCAGCCCGAGGGGCTATTGATTGTTGAAGTCGGTAATAGTCAGCCTGCTTTAGAGGCGGCTTTCCCGAATCTGCCTTTTGTTTGGCTTGATTTTGAACGAGGTGGAGAAGGTGTGTTTCTGCTCAAAGCGGAGGATTTATAATCGTGAAGCTTTCTGATTTCGATTATGATTTGCCGCCTGAGCGCATTGCGCATTATCCGCTGGAGCGGCGCTCTCAGAGTCGTTTGATGGTTTTGGATCAGGCTTCTGGAAGCATTGTGCATCAGCATTTTTATGATTTGCCACAGTTTTTAAATTCGGGTGATCTGCTGGTTTTTAATGACAGCCGTGTGATTCCTGCTCGTTTATTGGGACGAAAACAAACTGGTGGAAAAGTGGAAATTTTGATTGAGCGTATTTTAGCGCCAGATCTACTCCTTGCGCATGTCAAAGCGAGTCATATCAAGCCCGGTCATCTTACTTTTTTAGATGAGCAGACTTTTTTCACGGTATTGAATCATGAGCGCCTGTATCAATTACAATTGACCAGCCCGTATTCCTTAGCAGAAGTGTTGCAAAAATGGGGTCATATCCCTTTGCCACCTTATATCGCAAGACCAGATGAGGTGATGGATCAAGAGCGCTATCAAACGGTTTATGCCAAGCATGAAGGTTCAGTTGCTGCGCCGACAGCAGGCCTGCATTTTGATGCAGAAACGCTCGCCGCATTGCAAAAAAAAGGCGTTCAGTTTGCGTATGTCACGCTGCATGTGGGCGCGGGGACATTTCAACCCGTGAAAGTTGAAAATATTCTTGAGCATGTCATGCATAGTGAGCTGATTTTTTTGCCTCAAGCCACAGTAGATGCGATTAATGAGGCCAAAGCGCGTGGAAGTCGTGTGATTTCAGTGGGGACAACCGCAACACGCACTTTGGAGTCCGTCGCCAAAATGGGGCCGCTGCATGAATATTTGGGTGAAACAGATATTTTCATCTACCCTGATTTTAAGTTTAAGGTGATTGATGCGATGATTACCAATTTTCACTTGCCAAAATCGTCTCTCCTGATGATGATCGCTGCTTTTTCGGGCTATGATTTAATGCGAAAAGCCTATGAATTAGCGGTTCAGGAGCAGTATCGATTCTTTAGTTATGGGGATGCAATGTTGATTTTTACTCGACGAGCGTAATATCATCCGCTTGCAAGCCTTTGGGGCCATCAATGATGATAAACTCAACGCGTTCGCCTTGATTTAAAGTGCGAAAGCCATCGCCTCGAATACTTTTGTAATGCGCAAAAATATCCTCTCCGCCTTCCTGTTCAATAAATCCAAAGCCTTTTTTGTTGTTGAACCACTTGACAACACCGGTTTTTCTTTCTGACATAACGATCCTTACCTTATTGATTAAAGCCTAAAGTATAATATAACGAGGTTTAAAAAAAATGTAAAGCGCCTTGTGAAAAAAATTAGAGCATGCTATTTTTGATAAGAATAAAATGGAGAATCCAGTATGGCATTGAAACAAAAAGCGGCAAAATTATTGGTGGATTGTTTGGTTTCACAAGGTGTAGAGGTGATCTTTTGCTTGCCTGGTGCTAAGATTGATCTGGTTTTTGATGCCTTATTGGATAGTCCAATTCGCATGATTTTGTGCCGCCATGAGCAAAATGCAGGATTTATGGCCGCAGCTTACGGTCGAATTACAGGTAGGCCGGGTGTCGTTTTGGTTACCTCTGGCCCTGGAGTGGGCAATTTAACGACTGCGCTTTTAACGGCAACAACTGAGGGGGATCCCGTTGTCGCAATTGGGGGTAATGTGCCTCTAAATATGAAGTTGAAGGAGTCTCATCAAAGTACAGACAATTTGAAGCTTATGGCCGGTGTGACCAAGGCACAAATGGAGATCCTTGCACCTGAAAATATTCCTGAGATGATCATGAATGCTTTTCGTATGGCGGTCTTGCCGCGTGCGGGCGCTGTTTTTATGAGTTTGCCGCAAGATGTCGGTGCGGAGTTAACCGAGATTGTTGCACCCGCTCCTCCTCCCAGCTCTCTTTTCGGTGCTGCGCCCACTGTGGTGATTAGACAGGCCGCTGCTTTGCTGAACCAAGCTAAACGGCCCATTCTTTTTCTAGGGATGGAGGCCAGTCGTCCTGAAAATACGCAAGCATTGCGTGACTTGCTGAAAATCCATCCTTTTCCTGTGATTTCAACTTATCAAGCAGCGGGCGCTTTATCAAAAGACTTGCTACATCTTTTTGCGGGTCGGGTGGGTCTTTTTAGAAATCAACCAGGAGATCAATTGCTGGATTCCGCAGATGTTGTTTTAATGGTGGGTTTTAATGCGGTAGAATATGATCCTGAAGCCTGGAATGGAGCGCAAGATAAAATCATTTTGCATCTCGATTATCAACCTGCTGATATTCATCTGGCATATCAGCCGAAATGCGAAATTTTAGGAGATATTGCCGCAAATATAGTCGCGTTGGCGCCCCATATTACGGTTAATCAATCACATTCTTTTGTGGCGCCCGGCGTTATGCTTCAGCCAGGGCACCGCAATATGCCCATTCATCCACGGACCTTTATTCATGCCTTGGAATCTATTTTTGATCAGAATATGACAATTACGTGTGATATTGGCAGTCATTATATTTGGTTGGCACGGTATCTGCTGTGTTTTGAGCCCCATCGTTTATTATTTAGTAATGGTCAGCAAACTTTAGGGGTTGCCTTGCCTTGGGCAATGGCAACGACCTTAGCACGCCCAGGTGAAAAGGTCATTTCTATTTCAGGAGATGGGGGTTTTTTATTTTCTGCGGCAGAATTAGAAACAGCGGTGCGGGAAAAAATGGATTGTGTCCATATTGTCTGGGTAGATGGTTATTATGATATGGTTCGCGAGCAGCAGCTCATCAAGTATAAGCGGGATTCAGCAGTTAAATTAGGCTATGTTGATATTGTCAAATTTGCTGAAAGTTTTGGCGCCATCGGTTATCGCATTAACAGTGCAGCGGAGCTTCTCCCGACGCTGAAAAAAGCCCTTGCACAAACAGGGCCGGTCTTGATTGAAGTGCCAATTGATTATCAAGATAATCCAACGCTTTTTGAGTCTGTGAATATGGCCTTGGGTGGATAATTTCCTTTATTTTTATTCTCCATCAACTTGAAATAATTCAAAGTAGGCGCGAGTTTGTTTATTTGCTGAGGGTATTTTAGGGGTCATTTTAGTTTGCGCTAATTCAGGATGTTCTCTGCAAAATTCCTGACACTCTTTTTTCAGCATTTTGAGTAAAGAAGGGTCTGCTTCCAATAATTCCAAGCAATCGCAAAGATGATATTGTAAATCTAAAAAGAGGGGTTGATTCAAAAATAAAGTTTCAAATGCAATGCAGGCTGACAGCCAATTTTCTTCTGCTTTTAAATGGAGCGCCACACTAAATGCCTCCCAGTCAAAGGGTTTAGGTGTTTGTTCTGGGCCCCACCAAAGCATGGCGCGGTGATGTTTAAAAATAGCATAGCGTTGTGATTCGTCGTTCAGGCGGGCTAAATATTCCGATGAAAGGCGTTTTCTTGCATAGATATAGAGGTCTTCGGGATGAAGTTGATTTAAATATTCTTCCTGGCTAATGGCTTTGCTATGCTGATCTAAAGTCGCCTCTAAAGCTTGTTTTTCAAGCCTTTCTTGTTCAGATTTTTGTTGGGCTTCGCGGGATGTTTTTTCTGTTGAAAGGCGAATTTCAGCGCTTTGAAGTGGCTTGATCAGGGTGAGGAGATTGATTTCATTGCCACAAAATTGATTCAGGATTTTCTGTAAGTGATTGAGCCCTGTCAGTATTTGATGCAAAAAGTCAGGGCTAAGATTTTGAGTGGGGTGGGTCTCCATAAATTGCTGCCAGCGTGCAATCAGCCAATCCAGCATTTGTACGCGGCCTTTCAGGCGTTCTACTGAAGGAAACAGCTTGTTCCAGTGCTCTGAAAAAATGCGATTTAAAAAAAGTAAACTATCCGAAAATCCAGCCCAGCCGCGTATCTGAAGCATTGCATTGCTGGCGCTCATGATCACCAAAAAATGGCCGCTTCCTTCTGAAAATAGGCTATTGCTTTTTTGTAAAATTAAAGGATAATCGGGCTTTTCCCCATATAATGATTGGTGTTTTTGATGTTCGGTTTCTAGCAAAATATAGTCATCCAGGTACGTCATCGCGATTTGATCTGGGGCAATCGGGTAGCTTTTTTGTAATATATCCATAATAAAAGAACCTTAAGTGATCTGTTTGTTTATTATATTTGATGTGCGGTCTCTTTTCAAGTGCATTGTTTTTGGCTAGACTGAAGGCTTAAAGTCCTGGTGGCGCAGCTGGATAGCGCGGCCCCCTCCTAAGGGGCAGGTCGGCGGTTCGAATCCGCCCCAGGACGCCAGTGATGTTGTTCAGGTAAGTTCAAGGAAGTTCATAAAGCCTTATAAAATAAGGCGTAAAAGCAAGTTAATCGTTCACAGTCGTTCGCCTAAGTTCACCCAAATCCAAGTTGCAAGGTGGTATAATTCGGGGTATATTGAAATAGAGAAACATGTTCAATGACGAGGTAACATTTGTAATTGTCCTGTTGAAATTTTGTAACGATTCACCAAATTAGATTGATTAATAAACAAAGTCAGGCATCTTTCCTTGAAACAAGAGGGTTAGCGCCTCGGTCATATTAACGCCATTTTTGCGACAGGAGGAGAGATAGCCTCTGATCCGACAAAAGATTAAAGCGCCGTCATTTGACCTAAAACAGCCGGATATTTTCTGATGTACTTTCGTCATACGCAGATCGTTCTCAGCCTGATTATTGGTAAAAGGCGCAACAGGGTCTG
>CANJQG010000061.1 GCA_947476405.1 Thiotrichales bacterium | reverse complement strand
CAGACCCTGTTGCGCCTTTTACCAATAATCAGGCTGAGAACGATCTGCGTATGACGAAAGTACATCAGAAAATATCCGGCTGTTTTAGGTCAAATGACGGCGCTTTAATCTTTTGTCGGATCAGAGGCTATCTCTCCTCCTGTCGCAAACATGGCGTTAATATGACCGAGGCGCTAACCCTCTTGTTTCAAGGAAAGATGCCTGACTTTGTTTATGACTCAATCTAATTTGGTGAATCGTTACTTTTTATCAAAAGTTTTGTAGGGCTGTGGCTTGTTTTTGTAAAGCAAGATTACTTGGTCTGGTGACTCACAGACTGTGACATAAGCGCCACGCATACCCCTAAAAAATCTGGATGCTCGTGGAACAAAATAAACTCTGGTGATATCAAGATAGCATGAATTTTCTGGTGATTAAAGATCATTCCCTCCAATTTTGAGGTTAATTAAATGCTCTTGAAATATACAAATGGCGGAGCGGACGGGACTCGAACCCGCGACCTCCGGCGTGACAGGCCAGCATTCTAACCAACTGAACTACCGCTCCGCATCTTGGCAACCATCACAGTGAACCAAGGCTTGCAATTCTAGTGAACTTAATTCGTCAAGTCAAGCATTATTTTCAAGACTAATCTGAAAGACAATGGTAGAATAATTAAAATATAATACAACCTCGTTAAGGAGAACAGGCATGTGGGGACAATCCAGGACTATTCAGTTTTGTTTTTTGCTTTTACTTTTAAATTTATTCATCAGCCAAGATGCTGATTTTATAGCGCTTCCAATGCTTGCTGCTTTGCTCCCTAGAATGAGGATGGGTTTAGGTGCGATGGCCGAACAGGTCAAGGCACCCCCAACTTCTACAATTTTAATTATGGCGGAAAGGAATACACTCTCTGCGCTCCAAACTGAACGACTGAATACCGCACATGAAGGGCTCCTGATAGCCAGAGAAGCCTTTCACACCTCACCAGAACTATCTCATTTATCTGGAAGGATCACCGAAATTCACTTAAAATATGAAAGCAAAGATCAACTGATCAACCTCAATGAGGGCGTGAGTCGCTCATCTGATTTTAAAATTATTGAATTTGATCTCCTCAATTTGCTGGGAGACAAATCAGATTTTTCACATTCATTTCTATATGAACTTCAGCTCAGCCTACTCTCTTCCATTCTCCATGAACACCCCGATTTCTGCAAAAAATTTGCACAGTCCATTCGAGCATTATTCATTTTAGAATCAGGATCCTGGATTATGCAGAAAAAAATACAAAGCATCTCAGACAAACTCAATACCCAGACGCCCCCCAGTTATTATATCCAGAAGCCACGCCCTGCGCACCTAAATATTTACCCGACGGGTCCGATTATCAATGGCCCGCTCTTGCGCGAGCAACATTTTCGACTCATCCCCCTCTATGCAATGAAACCGAATGCAAAGGAAGAGCAGGTGATTATTTATAATGCCAAAAATACACCCGCCTGGATACTCATCTTTGCTTTTTTAACAGAAAGAGCACAAGAATCAGAAAAGGACCCCTTCCAGATTTTACTCGCGCTTTTTTCGCTTGAGCCAGCCACTTCACAACTCCTGATACCCGAAACCTATAAGAAATTCAATCACTTTCTTAAACAATTTAAAATAGAAGAAGATCATTTAATTCTGCAGGAACCGATCGAAAAAAAGCCCCCCCCCACTCGAAAGAAGGGTTGGTGCGGCCTTTCAGGTCTTTTTATTACCATGCTTTTTCTGTTGCAACAGAGGCGCAAATACTGCACTCGCAAAGTGACAACGCCTGCCCCAAAAGAAAAGAGCGCCAATGAGGCTGCAATTGCATTCTTTACTCAAGAGACCAACCCGCTTAAATCAAGTTGTTGTTTGAGGGGCTATCAGTAGCCCAGATTATTTAGCGCCTGCTCATCATCCCGCCAGTTTTCTTTAATTTTAACCCAAAGGCGGAGCATGACTTTGGTGTCTAATAATTTTTCGATATCGCGACGGGCTTCTGTGCCAATTTCTTTTAATTTAGAGCCTTTATCGCCAATGACGATCCCTTTTTGAGAAGCGCGCTCCACATAAATCACTGCTGAAATTTCAGTGAGTTTTTGGGTTTCTTTAAACAGCTCCACTTCCACTGAAACGGCATAGGGCAACTCTTCTCCCAAAAAACGCATTAATTTTTCACGAATAATTTCTGACACTAAAAAACGCACAGGCTTATTTGTAATTTCATCTTCGGCATATAAAAAAGGCTGCTCAGGGAGATATTGCTTTAAACTTTCCAACAACTCCGGAAGATTTAAGCCTTTTCGAGCTGAAATAGGAATAATATGCACAAAACGCCTCATGGTTTCCAAGCGTTCCATCAAAGGAAGAATGTCACTTTTATTGGCTAATTCATCAATTTTATTAATCGCTAATACAATAGGTTGCTCAACGGTTTTAAGGCGTTCAAAAATCCAATCTTCTTCGAGTGTCCATTTGGGCTCAATCAACCACAACACCGCATCCACATCATGCAAGGCACTAAAGGCAGCACGGTTAAGATGTTTATTTAAAACGGCACCTTGATTTTGATGCATCCCAGGCGTATCTACAAAAATATATTGCGCCTCGCCTTCGGTTTTAATTCCTAAAATTTGATGACGGGTGGTTTGTGGCTTTTTACAGGTGATACTGATTTTCTGCCCGAGAAGATGATTCAACAAGGTTGACTTCCCGACATTGGGACGCCCAACAATGGCAATGGTTCCGCACTTTTCTTGATTGTTTGGTAGAGACATAATTTTTACTCCATTATAATTTCATCGCCTTTGGCGATACGAGGGGTCATCCACATGATAAAGGGGATCAATAATAACATTAAAAACGCAAAGAGATAATTTCCATCAATAAATGCGATCATGTAGGCCTGACTGTTAATGATACTTTCACCCAAAAAAGCAGTTGCAACGGGCCCAGGAATGACATGGTGTGTCAGCTGCGCCCAATGCACATAGGCTGGATTAAAAGGACTGACATGCTGAATCATATCATTCCAACTCACCTGGGTTTGAATCGACATAATCGTCGTAAACACCGCCACTCCCACTGAGCCCCCCATACTTCTAAAAAAATTAACCAAGCCACTGGCTTCATTAAAATACTGTTTATCCAGACTTTGATACGCCAAGCCATTCAAAGGCACAAAAAACAAACCCACGGCCGCACCCTGCATCACATTCGGCCAAAGCAAGGCATTTTGGCCCTGCAATAAATTATAGCCTGACATTAAATACGTGCCATACGCATACAATAGCACCGAGCCCACAATCAAAAAGCGAGAATCCACTATCCGAACGAGACGCGCTGACAGAATAATCGCAAAGAGACAGGCAATCCCGCGCGGCATCAAGGCCAAACCGGCTGTCTCAGTGGGAAAATTATAAAACAACTCTAACATTAAAGGCAGCCAAGATAACGTTCCCAAAAAGATCACACAATAAAAAAACATGACCAGACAACCCACGCCAAAATTTTTATCCTTAAAAAGTTTAAAATTAACCACATGATTGGGGTCCACGCACCCTTTATAAATAAAAGCAATAAAGCTCACCACACTTAAAGCACTCGCAAATAGAATGGCATTGGATGCAAACCAGTTCATCTCATTGCCCTTATCCAAGACAAACTGTAATGAACCCACGCTCAATGCTAATAAAATCAAGCCACTGTAATCAATTTTGCGGTCGCCTCCCGGCGTTGCAGGCAAAAATTTTGCAGCCAATAACGCCCCAATAATCCCAATAGGCACATTGACATAAAAAATAAAACGCCAGCCCAAATGCTGCGTAATCATCCCGCCCAAAACCGGCCCCAAAATCGGCCCGACCATCATCCCAACACCAAAAATAGCCATCGCCTTGGGCAATTCTTTTTTATTAAAAGTATGCACGATAGTCGCTTGCGCTAAAGAAGGTAAAAGCGCACCAAATAAGCCTTGCAATCCTCGAAATAGAACAATCTGTGCCAAAGAGGTGCTAAGCCCGCATAAAAACGAGCTCGCTGTAAAGCCATAGGCACTCAAAATCAGTAATTTTTTACGACCAAAGCGCGCCGAGAGCAATCCCGTCATCGGCATGACAATCGCTGCACTCACGCCATAGACGGTAATCGTCCAAGTAATTTGATCGGGCGCCGCCGATAAAGCGCCTTTCATATCCTGCAAAGCCACGGAAACAATCGTCATATCTAAGACTTCAACCACGGCCAACATTACGACGATAAAAACAATCAGCCAACGATTATCTTGCGAGGTCTCTGTCATAGGCCAAAATAAACAAGAAAGACCAGCATCAATGCCCATAACATTGGGTGTATTGCACGCCATTCTCGTCTTGCCCCTTTCAGCGCAACATAACAAATAATTCCAATGCCCACCCCATCTGCAATCGAAAAACTCAAGGGAATAATAAACAAAATCATGACGGCAGGAATCAGCTCGGTGGGATCATCAAAATTAACCCCTGCAAAAGGTTTAATCATCATACAGGCCACATAAAATAAAGCACTCGCTGTAGCAAAAGGCGGAATACTCGAAGCCAAAGGCCCCAAGAACAAACTCAGCATAAAACAAAGTGCAATCACTAAACCCGTCAGACCTGTTTTACCCCCTGCTTTAATTCCAGCTGCACTTTCCACAAAGGGCGAAAGCGTTGAGGCACCCAGCAAGGCAGAACCAGTCGTTGCAAAACTTTCCATCAACAAGGCCCGATTAATCCGGCGATTGGCTTCTTCCTGAGTCTTAAAATGAATCAAACTGGTTAACCCAATCAGCGTCCCTGTACTATCAAACAGCGCTATAATCACAAACGTAAACAAAACGGGAATGCTTGCAATATGCCATAAAGGCCCAAAATCAAGGCTTCCAAACGAAGAAAAATGAAAATGCGGCAAGGCAAAAATGCCCACAAAATGATTGAGGCCCAAGAGATCTCCCAAAAGCGTCACCGCTACAATCCCAATTAAAATAGCGCCCGGAATCCCATAACCATCCAAAACTGTAATAATAAAAAATCCCAGAAAAAACAAAATCGCCGGACCATGACCCAAATGTCCCAAAGTCAGTAAGGTAGCAGGATCAGAGACAATAATTCCTGCATTGCGCAACGCCAGAAAACCAATAAAAAAGCCAATTCCCGCCGCCACTGCAAGCCCCATCGAGCGCGGAATCGCACGCAAAATAAACTGACGAATTCGCGTAATGGTAATCACCATAAAAATCAACCCAGAGATAAAAACAGCCGCCAAACCGGTATGCCAACTAAAGCCCAAGCGGCCCACGACTTCAAAACATAAATAGGACATCAGCCCCAAACCGGGCGCCATTCCAAGAGGCAAATTCGAATACAACGCAACCAATAAGGTTCCGATGATCGTAATCAAACAAGTGGCTGTAAACGCCGCATCAAAGTTGGCTCCCGCCTGATGATACATTGTCGGTGCAACAATGATAATATAGGCCATGGTGAAAAACGTCGTCAATCCGGCGAGGATTTCTTGTTTCACTGAAATGTCTTTGTCAAAAAATAAGGGCATGATGTCTCAATGAAAAATGGTCGGGACGGGAGGATTTGAACCTCCGACCACATGCACCCCATGCATGTGCGCTACCAGGCTGCGCTACGCCCCGAGATAGATGCGTATCATACCGAACCCACGCTTATTTTGCAAGCGTGAGGAAATAGTGATGAATGCGCGCAGTGCTTGCCTCTGGATGACAGGCTGCGCCCAAAATAGCGCCCTGCTGAACCATTACAATTTGATCTCCCACCCAGCCAATCGGCTTGATACCTGAGCCAATCTCAATGATTTTAGGCGCTCGAATAAAGGGCATGTCAATTTCACACCTCTCCCCCTCTAATTCAAAACGTGCATGAACTTCGTGACTATCCAACTGACGCCCATACGCATTCCGCTGAACGGTGACATCCAGAAAACCCAAACTTTTTTGATCAGGCTGAACGTTTTTAGCCAGCAAAATCAAGCCAGCGCAGGTCCCAAGCATCGCCTTTCCTGAATCATGAAAAGCATTTAAAGCCGGCCACCATTCCGGCTGGAGCTCAAAATGCTTCAGCATGACGGTGGATTCGCCACCTGGAAAAATCAGGCCATCTATTTCTGACAATTGCTCGGGCTTTTTAATCAGCTGCACGCGCGCACCTGCCTGCATACAGGCCGCAGCATGCATCGCAAAATTGCCTTGAAGGGCGAGTACGCCAATCATCTTAGATCGGGCTCAATATTAATACCCACCATCGCCTCACCCAAATCTTCAGAGACTTCAGCCAACATTTTAGCATCCTCATAATGGGTCGCGGCTAAAACGATCGCGCGCGCCCGTTTTGCAGGATCACCCGATTTAAAAATACCGGAGCCGACGAAAACCGTCTCTGCACCCAGCTGCATCATCATGGCCGCATCCGCAGGGGTTGCAATCCCGCCTGCGGCAAAATTAGGCACAGGCAATTTACCGGTTTTAGCGACCATTTGCACCAATTCAAACGGGGCCTGCAAATCTTTTGCAGCACGCATCAGTTGATCTGGATTGAGAATCGTCAACTGCTTCATCTCGCGTTGCATCGTACGCATATGACGTACGGCTTCAATCACATTACCTGTTCCTGCATCGCCTTTGGTCCGAATCAATGCGGCACCTTCGCCAATCCGGCGCAATGCTTCACCCAAATTACGGCAACCACACACAAACGGCACTTTAAAGCTTTTTTTATCAATATGATTTTCATCATCAGCAGCTGTTAAGACTTCACTTTCATCGATAAAATCAACACCCAAAGCTTGTAAAATAGCGGCTTCCATAAAATGCCCAATCCGCACTTTGGCCATCACCGGAATCGACACAGCAGCCATAATTTCTTTTATCATTTTAGGATCAGACATTCTCGCCACGCCGCCTTGAGCACGAATATCCGCAGGAACCCGCTCCAAGGCCATGACGGCCACTGCACCCGCTTTTTCAGCAATCCGCGCCTGCTCTGCATTGGTGACATCCATAATGACACCGCCCTTGAGCATTTCTGCCAACCCTAATTTTAAATCCATGTTTTTCCTTGATCGATCAATAGGGCTGGAATTATACTGCAAAAGCGGTACAATGAAAATAGACTCAAGCCTGGATTTTATCATGCATCAATCAAATACAGCCGCACGCTATACGGAAGACGGAGAATATATTTTTACGATTGCGGAACTGAATCAAGCCGCGTCGCAAGCCCTAGAATCACAATTCAAATTGGTTTTTGTAACGGGCGAAGTCTCTAACCTGTCACGCCCGGCGTCTGGACATATTTATTTTTCACTGAAGGATGCGCAGGCGCAGATTCGGTGCGCGTGGTTTCGCGGACATCAATCCCCCTTTGCCTTTCAATTAGAAAATGGAGTTGCGATTATTGTCCTGGCCGAAGTCACGATTTATCAGGATCGTGGCGATTATCAACTTGTGATTAAAAAGATTTTTTTAAGTGGTGCGGGCCTGATTCAGCAAAAGCTGGAAGCTTTAAAACGCAAACTCAAAGCTGAAGGCCTATTTGATGCTGCGCATAAAAAACCGCTCCCCGCTTTTCCGAAAACCATTGGCGTCATCACCTCTAAAACCGGCGCTGCATTGCAAGACGTCTTAGCCATATTCAAACGCCGCGCACCATTTATCGCAATCCGCGTTTACCCCTGCCTGGTCCAAGGCGAAACCGCCTCAAAAAGCATCCTGAAAGCTCTCAGCCATGCGCAAGCTGAAAACAACTGTGATGCATTGATTATTACGCGTGGCGGTGGCTCGAATGAAGACCTCTGGGCCTTTAACGACGAAAATTTAGCCTATGCCATTTTTAACTGCCCCATTCCCATTGTTTCTGCTGTCGGCCACGAAATTGATTTAACCTTGAGTGATTATGTCGCGGATCAACGCGCCTCTACGCCCAGCGCTGCGGCTGAATTGCTCAGCCCCAATCAAGAAATACTGTTTGAAATCCTGACCCAAAATAAAAATCGCCTCAATCATGTATTAAGCCGACTCTTACAGCAAAAAAATCTTCACCTCGATCAAATCAGCCGCAGCTTAAAGCATCCCCGTCAAAAACTCATTGAACAAAATCAGCTGCTTCACCTCAAAGAAATTCAGCTCAATCAAGCAGTGCAACGCCTTCTCTCCAGCAAAAAGCAACAGATCAAAACAGAAGAAGCGCTTTTCAAAAAAACCACCCTCAAACCCACCCTCATCCATGCTCGACATCGCTTTACAAGCTTAATTGAAAAAATGGAAACGCTCAGCCCAATCAATATTTTACGACGGGGCTACGCCATTGTTTATAATGAAAAAAGTCAGATTCTATCGAGTGTAGAGACGCTTCAAGTAGGCGACCAAATCAGTGCGAAATTAAACAGCGGAAGTATTTTATGCACTATTAAAAATATTAAAAAATAATTTTATTGAATTTCAAAAGAATACCTTGTATAATAGGATTATCAATCACAAAACAGGCAGATTAGATCATGTCAGGTGCCGCACCTCCAGAAGCTCCTTATGCAGAAGCGAGAATGCAAGCCATCAACGCACTTGTTTTAGCGTAAGCGCTCCACGAACAGCATCTACAAACTAAAGTCAGCGTAAGGCAAACTACTCAAATTGAGATTTCTTAATTTTTGGGAGGTGGACATGCGCGTGATGAGGCAGGAGTTGCTCCAATTTTCTGGGTGTGTCAGCGTTGGGCAATT
>CANJQG010000060.1 GCA_947476405.1 Thiotrichales bacterium | reverse complement strand
AGGGAATGCCCTGCCTGGAAAATCGAAAAATTGTTTATTTTTGATGCAATACAGCTGGAAAATTACCCGCGGACGCCTAACGCCGTCAATACGTTCAGATTCTGCTGTTTATCTGGCCATTTCTGAAAATAATATTGCAAGAGGCTCAAATAATAGGAATTCTCATGCAGCTTAAGCAAAAATCTTTTGTATGGCGGTCGCTGATCATGAGCGGCGCTTTGGCCTTTAGCGCAGCGGCCTATGCAAATTCAATTGCATGGGGAGCGTGCCCCAATGCGAGTTTGGCTGACGGCTATCGGTGTGGCTTTTTGACGGTTCCGCTCAGCTATAAAAATCCGAGTCAGGAAACGACCCAAGTGTTTGTGATGCAATATACCAAAGTGGGGGCACATCCGAGTAAAGCTTTATACTTTAATGATGGTGGGCCTTGGGGGGATCAAACGAAAGGAATGCCTCAATATATTCCTTTTTTAGATCCTAATTTCACGAATCAATATACGATCTTTACCTTTGATCCGCGTGGCGTGGGTAGAAGTCCGCATCTCAGCTGTGATACGGATTTGAATCAGGATATTTTCATGGATAATCCCCTTGTTCCCAATGGAATTGAGAATTTGGTAGCGGTGTCCGAGAAAAAATGGCAAGTGTGTGCCAGTCAATATAATGGCTTTCAAAATCACGTCGGGACCATCGAGACCGTGCAAGATCTGGATGCGGTTCGTGAAGCAGTTGGTTTTAGTAAAATGAGTTTTCTGGCCTATTCGTATGGTACACAGTTGGGATCTCTCTATTTGATGGATTATCCACAGCATATTGATAAAATGATCTTGGATAGTGTGATGCCTCCCACGCGGAGTATCATCACTTTGAGTCAGGATCAAGCAGCTGCATTTGAAGAAACCTTGCATCATTTTTTCCAACAATGTGATTCAAATACCCATTGCCCGCTCTATCCGAATGCGGAAAAAGCGTATGATAATGCATTGAGTATTTTGTCAAAACACACGGTGCCTACGGGTGAAAAAACAGATCATTTGCCTTTAAATACCGTGGAATTCTTGAACGCAGTTGAAGTGGCGCTTCCTTTTACGGATAGTAGTCCAGAGAGCATTAATCCGACGATGTTTGTGGGGAATATGTGGTGGGTCTTGGCGAGTGGAATTCGTGATATTAATGTCAATAATGATGGGACGCAATTACAATATTTAGGCGGAATCATCGGCGGGAATTATGTCAAGGGTCGATTCACAGCCGATCATTCTGAGTATAATGCTGTATTGTGTACGGATTATGATGATCATCCTGATGCAGCGCAAATTTATCAACAAGCTGCAGATCTCCGTAGGGATTATCCTTTAATGGGTGCTTTTGTAGGCTCAGAGTTTCTGTCAGCTTGTGCAGGATGGACGGGTAGAACGAGCCAAACTTTGCCAAAATTACAGTACACCGCCGATACGCCTAAAATCATGTTGGCCTGTAATGATCATGATTCTGAAACGCCTTATGTTTGGTGTCAGCAATTAGCGGCAGTGGTTCCTGGTTCTGTAATCGTTCATTTTAAGGGCTCAGGTCATGGAATTTATTTATCAAACGAGCCTCCTGGCATATGTGTGAAGGATAAAGTGAATTATTATCTGCTTCAAGGTGGCCTGCCTGCGCCTAATACGATTTGCGATGATACCTTTAATCCGACAGCAGCGAGTTGATCGGTTTACGGATTTTGCGCTCAGCGGTATTTGTCGAAGAGCAAAGGGGTGATGAGCGTCATAACTCAAAGTGGGAGCGCAACATACTCTGAACTTGCTTGCAATCGCTTGGTCCAAGTTGGCCCACTTCTTTTAGCACGAGGCGCAAGTCTAAGGTAAATACTTTGAGGCGGATAAATGATGCCGCAGTCAAACCAGTCACTTTGAGATCCTGAATCAAATGATCGCTCATCCACCTGGAGTGCTTTGCACAGGTCACCATCAATAAGGTGACCTGTCCTGTATCCTGTTGATGCTGTTCACTGGATACAATTAAGGCTGGCCGCCGCTTTGCCTCAGCAGAATCGGTGAAAGGAAACGGTACCACCACAATACCATAGGGCTTATAGGTCTTGATAAGCATCGTCATCTTCAGCAGAATCCCATTCAGATAAGGTTGCAGTGAGCGCCTGGTGATAGGTGTAATCAAAAGGCTCGATTTTTTTAAGAAACACCCGCTCATGCTCAATCACAAAACCGATCTTGTCGCCAGGATTGAGATGCAAACAATTGCGAATTTTAACAGGGATAGTTGCCTGGCCTTTTTGAGTCACCGAAGAGAATAGCATTATTTCTCACCTTACAGTAATGAAGTAATACTATTCTAACAGATTGCGAACTAAAATACAAAATCAAAGTATAGTGGACCCAGTATTTCAGACAATAGTTTAAGCTTATACTGATCTTAAGCCATAATTGCTCCCAGTTAAGCCAGATTCGTTATATACAAAATTATACACTTTTTTATATACATTGGCAACGGATTTGCATGAACTGGGGCGAACTCTTGCGAACTGATATTTCGCTTAGTGTGTTGATTTTGTTTGGTGTTTTGTGCTTTTACGGACTTGTACGATATATAATCTGGTGCCTGAGAGAGGACTCGAACCTCCACGGATTTTACTCCACTAGTACCTGAAACTAGCGTGTCTACCAATTTCACCACCCAGGCTTTGTAGGGCAATTATTCTCTCAGTTATTCGGGGGGGGTGTCAAGCTTTTTTTACCTGGGCAACGCTTTGGCTTTTTTGTTTTAAGGCCTAGGCGGGCCTGTTTTTAAGATGGTTGACGCTTATATAGCTGCCTCTGCTGCATCATCAATTGCCCTTGTGGAAAACGTTGATGGATCGCTTGTTTTAGGGCACTCTCGTTTCAATTCAATAATTACTTCTCTCAGGGCGGGTTGGTTTTTTAATAATAAAAGTTCTTGAATCAAACTTTGGGTTGCAGTTTTGTGGCTAATACTTAAGGCTACATCGCTTGCAACGATTCTTTGTTTGGCTAGGAGGAGGGGTAAATCTACTTTTGATGCGTGTTGCGTTCCGAAAATGAATTGACTAATGGGTTCTATTGATTTTTTTCCTAAAGCGACAAAGCCCCATGTTTTTTTGATATCCGTAATTTGAGTTTGAATCTCCCTCTGAATTTCTCTTAAGGTCTCGGCAGTATGATCTGTTAAACCAGGGAGTAATGTAGTAAGTTCTTTATCGCATCGCATTAAGTTTTCTAAGGTTTCTTCTCCGGAAGCATTTGCAAAAAAAGGTGCGTTTGCAACAATGGCATACAGCATGTTATATAAAAATGATCCGACTGAGTTAAAGGTGAGTGCTAAATTATTGACGCCTGTTGCGACTCCGGCTAAACAAGAAACAACGGACCAGCCCACGGCGGCTTTACTGGAGCGATGCCAGGACGTTTCATATCCGGCTAAGGTTCCAGCGAGTGTCAGCTTTCCGGCTACGATCGCGTTGACGATGGTACCTATTACTCCAAAAACAACGGGAGAGGATAAGGAGCCATAGAGTTTGATGATTGGATTATTTTCAGGTTTATTTCCTTCACACGCTTTATCAAAGGTAAAATACGGGTAGATCATTATTGAAAGGGCGGCTGGCGTCGCTAAAAGAGCCATTTTTGCTATTTTACGTGGGGCGGAATGTGGGTTGTTAGCGCTTATTTTTTTGAAGGTATCCTTAGTTTTTTGGTAGGTATCGGGTATGGTTAGTAAAGTTTTATTCAGAAACATCGCGCGAGCAAATTGCATAAAAATTTCAAATATAAAATGATCGGTGCTTCCTGTTTTGACTTCTTTTTTTTCGAGTGCAAACAGGCCATGTCGAACTGTTTCTGAAATGACTGCAGCTGCGGGCAGAGACAGCGCACAAAAAAGAAAGAATGTTGCAAATAGGGTGGCCATGAATTTTGTCATAGAAGATGATTCATCGGATAAATTGCTTGAAATAAGGCGGTGAATATCTTTGGGCAATGAATAAATTGACGCAGAGGCTTGGAGCAAATTACCAATTGCAGAGCATAAGGCCGGTAGAATCAGGGCAAAAATGATGCCCCCTGCAGCAGAAGGCTTCGCTGTGCTGATGATTGAAAAGCACATGAGGGCAAAGCCGGCACCATAAGAAAATGCAGCAGTGGGTGCGACACGCCCCCAGACTTCATGTAATGCAAATTCTACCGCTTTAGCACATGCTGATTTGGGTCTATTAATGTCGACAATTGTGGTCAGGGCTGCTGCTGAGGTTTGTAATTTTCTGATGCTGTCTGGAGAAAACTCGGTTTTACTGATTCTTAAAATCGTCGTGCTGCGCTGTGTGACCTCTCCTGCAGCTTTGCTCTGCAGGGATAGTTGCGCTTTAATTCCTGTTAGCCTTTCGCTTTCAATGGCAGCGCTGGGTTCCAGGGCTCCCATTATTGCAAGCACTTTTTGCTCAAGGGAGCCAGTAAGTGTGATCTCTATCGGTTCAGGAGTCGGTTCAAGTATTGCTTTATATTCAGTCAGCATTTTTTCATCCGTTATATTATTAATAATAATTGCACTATATTATACATAAAACATAATAAAATCAAGCAAAGTATCGATTTGGATAAAAAGCTTCAAGCGGAGATCAAGGCTTGATATACTGTCTTATCTGTAAAATAAAGAGGATAAGATGCAAAATGAGCTTTTAATGCTGCGGGCCTCAAAGGTGCGTTTGTTGTTGCTGGATGTGGATGGCGTGCTGACGGATGGGCTTTTATACTTCGATGAGCACAAAGATGCGATGAAAAGTTTTTTTGTTCGGGATGGGCTTGGGCTTGCACTTTTGCGTTCTCAAGGAATCCAAATCGGGATTATTACGGGGCGGACTTCTGAAATTGTGGCGGCCCGTGCGCGTGATTTGAAAATTGATCATGTCTATCAAGGGCGTCTTAATAAGTTGGCTGCGTTTGAGGAATTGTGTGCGACTTTATCTTTAACGCCAGACCAAGTTGCGTATATGGGGGATGATATTGTGGATCTCTCGATTTTGAGCCGCGTGGGCTTGGCGGCTACGGTTCAAAACAGCCATGAGGCGGTGTTGCCTTTTTGTCATTTTGTCTCTCGTTTTAAAGGAGGGCGCGGTGCAGTTCGGGAACTCTGTGATTTGATTTTAAGCGCGCAGGGCTTATATCATGCAATTGTGAAGAGTGCAATTGAGACGGGTGAACTTTTTATTAAGGTTCCTGGGTAATGATTAATCGGGGTGCATTTTTTGGAATATTTTTAATTAGCTTTTTAGTGATTATGACCAGTTGGTATGCTGCGAAGTTAAGTATTATTGTGCCGTTTTCTGGTGCGACTTTGACGAATATGGGTACCTTGAAAGGTGGGGTTATTGTGCAGATGAATGATCAAGGCAAGGTTGAGTATAAAGGGACGGTTGGCCAGGCGACACAAAATAGCGATCTGGATATTGCACTGACCGATTTGCATCTGGTTGATTATTCATCGCCTTTGGCCTGGACTTTAACAGCCTCCTCGGGTATGCTGACGGATCATAACAATATTTTGGAGTTAGAGGGGGGGGTGAATTTAAGTCGGCCTGCTGCTTCCACTAGTCCTGCTATTTTGTTGCAAACGAATCGTGCAAAAATAAATGTCGCAGCACAATTTATTACGGGGGAAGATCTCATTACCGTGACCCAGCCTGGGACGATTAATTTAATCCAGGGCATTGGGTTTAAAGCGAAAATTGCATCCCGTCAAGTTCAACTCTTATCCGAGGTAAAAAGTGTTTATAAACCGCCTGCGCATTAAATTTTTTTGGGTAATCGGCTGCGCGTTTGTGCTTCCGCTTTCCGCTTTGGTCAGTGATAATACTTTGCCGATTAAGGTCAGCAGTGAATCGGCATCGCTTGATTTAAAGCAAGGGGTGGCGATGTATTCCGGCCATGTGAAAGTGGTGCAGGGAAATCGATTGCTGCAAGGGGATACGCTCACAATCCAGCGCGGTTCAGATGGGCAAATCTATAGTTTTGTCGCGATGGGTCACCCTGCAACAACCCAGGATTTGCCGAATATAGGATCGTCGATTGTGCATGGACAGGCGCAGATGATTTATTATTATCCGGGGCGGGCCTTGGTGGAATATGTCAATCAGGCGCATTTTGATCAGGGTGGCAATATATTTGAAGGCGATCTCATCACCTATAATCTCAATACACAAGTGGTTTCCAGTCCAAAAACAGCGCGTGATCAGCGGGTGACGACGATTATTCTACCTGCGTATAATCAGCAAAAACAAAATAAGGAAAGTCATTCATGATGCTGAGAGTCCAAAATTTGGCAAAGCGTTATAAATCTCGCTGGGTAGTCAAAGAGATTTCTCTTCAAGTGAAGGCGGGGGAAATTGTCGGTTTGTTGGGTCCGAATGGTGCAGGTAAAACCACTGCGTTTTATATGACTGTTGGCTTGGTTCAACCTAATCGAGGTCAAATTTTTCTAGATGATCGCGATATTACGCGATTGCCGATTCATCAGCGCGCCCGATTGGGCATTGGTTATTTGCCTCAGGAGGCATCTGTTTTTCGGAAACTTTCGGTGGAAGATAACATTATGGCGGTTTTAGAATTACAAAAACTGACCGTAGATGAGCGTTTTCATCGCATGGAGAACTTGCTGGAGGAGTTTCATATTGGGCATATTCGGAAAAGTATGGGGATGAGTTTGTCAGGAGGCGAGCGTCGCCGTGTTGAGATTGCGCGTGCTCTTGCGGCCTCACCCAAATTTATTTTGCTGGACGAACCTTTTGCAGGGGTGGACCCAATTTCGGTGATCGACATTAAGCGAATTATTCACCAGTTGCGCGATAAAGGCATTGGTGTACTGATTACGGATCATAATGTCCGTGAAACGCTAGACATCTGTGAGCGTGCTTATATCATGAATGCAGGCGAAAAAATCGCAGAGGGCAGTGCGCAGGATATTCTGAATGATGCCCATGTTAAAGCGGTGTATCTTGGGGATTCATTTCATTTGTAGGAAATTTAGGGGGTGGGGGCTAAATTTTCTGCCCTGCTATTTGTAGGACAGCCAAAGACAAAAGAAGACCCAGGCCCAGACCCAGACCCAGATTCAGTCCCCGTGCTCCTGGGGCTATCCGCATGTTCGTGAGTATAGGAGAATCCTTTGCTTAATTTTTTCACGTTGGTTCCCAGTGCGATATCTGCACAGCCATAGATGTTTCCGCCATTGGGTCCTCCCGCTAACGTCATGGCATGGGATTGGCTGGATCCTTCTGGAAGAATGATTCCAGCCTTTTCAAAAAGCGCCGCATCTGCTTTGCAAATCAATATGCCTGTACGATCTTTTCCGCTCATGCAACCAAAAGCAATAGACCAGGGGGCCCCAAGAAAATTGATATAAGAAATAATTTGTTGGGCATATCTGTAGCGCTCTTCAAGGCTGGTGCATTTAGTCGAGTCAAGATTTCTTTCAACGGCAGTTCTGTAGCACCATTTTAGTGCAGGTTCTAGGTGGCCTGGATTTAAGGCATTTAATTTTGTAATGATGGCTTCTTTAAAATACTTTAAAAAATCTGGGTCAAAATCAATAGAGGGTAAGGTCTTTTGGTATAAGTCGCTTTCGCGCATTCCCCAAAATCCTGTTTTATGCATTGCTTTCGTTGGAAGATGGATAATGTGTGCAGCGCACGCTTGGGTATGGATGCTTTTTGCTGTTTTAAATTCTGTGAAAGCGCTCACTGCTTTTTTTTCTTTTTTATCGGTAATAAGGGAATCTGCAAAGGAGTCTAATTCCCCAATCATCGTTATTGCAATGCGATGCGTTGCCTCTTCAGTATAGGGAAATAGTTGGTGTAATTGGAGTTCAGCATAGGGGCCTTCCGGGGCGCCATACGTTTGATAGTGACCTATTATTGTTGCGTCTCCTTCAGCATTAACCAGGCCGAGGGTCATGTTTTGGGCATTGCGCAATAAAGGGCTGCCTAACATTTGTGAAGAAAGCGTAGAGGTGTGAGCGTCGCATAAAGTAAGCGCAATAGCCTGAGCTAAAATGGGGTCCTCTTTTGTGATATCTGCAAAGTATGGGCTTGGAATCTGTTCGTAGAGGCCTTCATGTATTTTTTCATGTAATAGGGTTAGCTGTTTTTGTTGAAGCATGCTGATCGGGGTGTAAGTGGGTTCTGCTATTCTGACAGCAGTGCATTCCTGGCCGCTTTTATTGATGATAGAATCTACTGAAATAGTCGCTTCAATATGGCTAGAAAAAATTGAATCCTTTAATTTATTTAAGCTATTTAGAATTTTTTTAGGACTTATTGGGATGATTAAAGCAAGTCGATCAGCAAGACGGCTTACAAAAGCTATTGCGCTTTTTATGTCAGTGATCTCTGTTAAATTAACTTTGACAATCTGTTGAATGCATAAATGGATCGCCTCAGTGTGCTCGGGCTTCATTTTTTTATAAGTTTGCAAATAATAAATTGCACAGACAATATGCATGGTGGCAGCAGATTGGTAATCACCTGCAGTTTCGTGATGCCCTGCACCGGGCATTGCATAGCGAATCCAGCCGGACTCTTCACGGCCGCTTACAGTATATTTTAAGGATTGTGAATGATAGCTTCTTTCTAAATCAGCTAAAGAACGTTGTGTTTGTAGCCATTGATATAATATAGGTTTTTCTAGCCCTGACTCTAAGTTCATTAATAAAATGTCTTTTAAGCTCTTCAGTGTTTTGTCTAAGGTGATTTTATGTTGCTGGGGGGTCTGTGTTTTTAGCGCTAAAACGTAAGCGATCCACAAAAGACATCTGCCGCGCCTAATGCCGCTATGCAATACTAAAGCTCCGAATCAACAGGAGTAAAAATGAAAACAGAAGCAGAATGGCTAAAATTATTTGCAGAGTGCGAATCCTCTGGCTTACCGCAGGAGATTTT
>CANJQG010000059.1 GCA_947476405.1 Thiotrichales bacterium | reverse complement strand
ATGGTTTAGCGATAGTGACACAGAATGTGAGAACGGAATTTTATAGTGACAGCTAATCTGAGAATGGATTCCCGGATAGTGACAATTATTGTGAGAATGAAAAGTGCGATGATGACAAGAATGCGCGTTTATGATGACGAGAATTTACAGTTAGTGTGTCGGTGACATGTGCCTCAAATTTAACAGGTTTTTCTAGCATATGCCGTAATACTGCTTTTGATAAAGATTGCGGTTTTTGTTTTGCAGGAAAGTATTCAACAATTTTAGGGGCATCTGATTGCTGAACTGTTTTGGAATAAGTATCAAAACAATCATCTTTTGAATTATAACAATTGTTAATATCTATATTATCTTCATGATAGTTATAAGTCCCGCAAAAATTTGCGGGGATGGGCTCTACTGTCTCAGGTACCATGACTGCTTCCGTAGATTCATACGCTATCTCTGGCGATATTTCACCTTCCTTAGATATATCAAAGATACTGTTAAAGTACTCTTTTAAATCTAATTCAACAACATTATTCTCCTTTGTATATTCTAGATCATCATAAGTATTACTATGGTAACTATCTAAATTATAGCTTTCAATATTTGGGGTCATTGCTATTTCGACATTTCTTGGGATAATGGGGTTTCTAGGCGTCACTGATAACTTTACAGTGTTACCCGTCATTTTTTGTAATAGTTCTTGAGGAATAAGCGGTTTATATGTATTAGGTAACCTTCTACCAGAATCAGAATAATTTGGAGTTATTTCTAAGTAACCAAGCTTTACTAACGTTGCTAAATGCATTTCTGGGGTACGACGACTTTTAGCCCCAATAATTTGTTGTATTTTATCAACTGTAAGACCATATACTTCTCTATTGAGGTCATACTTGCCTGAGTCGTAGACTACTTCCCAAATTTCTCTAGCTTTAGAGGGGAGGTTGCAGCTTTTAATGCCCCTGATGACGCGAGAGGGTATGTTACAATATTCTTTAAAAAGATTAGGGTCATAACCGCTTGATACGGTAATGTGGTTAGACATAATAGGCTCACTCCATATTAATCAATAACGCTTGACATTTATGAAGTAGCTAGGTATTATTGCCTTAGAACGTTAAGGCTACGAATGCTCTGATAGGTTTTCTAGCTACTTCCAAACCCCAGTTGGCGCTGGGGTTTTTATTTAGTCCCGTCAACGGGACTCTTAGTTTAAGAATTCATTTTATCCCCTCAGTCCCGTCAACGGGACTTTCCATTGAGTGAAGTTGTTTTTCAATCTCTCTTGTTAATGCCTCATTCATAGTTCTTGGACTAATTAGCTTTCTAATATCCTTCGGGAAAGAGATGGAGCGATTGCCATTGCCATCTTTTCTCCATGAGTATAGGTGTCTTCCTGTTTTTGAGAATATTTTTTCATTGGCGGGATCTTCAATATTGATAAAATCTTTTGCCTGGGCTACATGCCGCTCGATACTTGTGTTCCCATAGCCAGATGCTATTTTATCGGCATACTCTATTAGTATGTCAGTATTGTTCGGATCTTTCTTGCATAATTGTTTTAAAGTCTCGGCGGTATAAGCGCTAACCTTTCGCATATCACCAATGGCATTTATTAAAGCCAGGGGGATTTCTCGAAAAGATAACAGTCTAGAAATTTCCTGTTTTGACTTTCCTAACTCATCACTAAGATCTTTTTGAGTTAAAATGCCAGCCTTAATTTTATCCGCGTAGCTAATACCTCTTGCATAATCCGTTAAAGTTTCTCGATCTTCATTTTCTATGGCTTGTACAAGACTGGCTTGCTTGTCAGATAATTCAGAAATCTTTGTTTGAAACGATATTCCCGCAAGTTTGCAAGCTAACCATCTTCGCTCACCAACAATCAATTCATATTTTAGCCCTGGTTTTGTTGATATTCTTACTATCCCAGGTTGTACCTGACCAACTTGTTTTAATGTTCGGGCAAATTCATCGAGATCGCCCAATTCATTACTAGGGCGATCTTTATGTTCCCACCTAAAAATTTCACTGGGATCAATAGAGTAAATTTTCTCAGAAGAAGTGAATTCAATATTAGAAGATCCATTTAAACTTTCTTCAACATGATCACTATGCTTGAGATTGGGAGTCTGGACTATTTTAGCGCTAGGAGCACCATCCCAGGGCCTATATTCCTTTTTTACAAAGCCTGGTTTCTCTTTAATTTCTTCAATCTTAGGCATCTTTTACCTCGTCAGCAATTTTGATCATATCTATGATTTCTTTTGTCCAGAGATCCATATCCTCAGATGCTGCTGTTGGTCTTAACCCATCGAATACAGAAATACCCTTTCCCGAGCAGTTGGGGAATTCCTGAGATAGTCGTATATAGGATTTAAATAAGCAAGACCCATATATTTCATCTTTTAAAAGTTCTTGCAGAATGCTGTGAGATAAGTTGGTCCTTGTGTCAAATTTATTGAAAATTATTTTGACATCAGGGCTAGTTGAAAACTTATGTTCTAGTTGATTTAGCTCTTGAAAAGATACTTTCAGTCCATCAATACAAAATTTTTCAGGATTAACTGGGGATAATATAATATCGCTTGCCATCGATGCTGCCGCAACGGACTGACCTAGTGCTGGAGGGCAATCGATTAATACAACATCATAGTTGTTTAAAGCTTTTCGAAAAAGCTCTCGATAAACTCTATCTAATGGCAATGAATTGACCATTAAATAGTTATCTAAAATGGCATTTTCAATGCGTGATGGAATAATATCAAGTCCAGGGAGCACGGGGACAGGATAGTTAAGAAAAGAAAATGGTCTTCCTTCTTGATCAATCTTTTTTTCTTTATCTATCAGAATATCAATCATAACAGGCTTAGCTTCAGCATTAACACCAAAATAACTCGTTAGATTAGCCTGTTGGTCTAAATCGATACAGAGAACCTTTAGTCCATATAGGTTCAATCTAACCGCAAGGCTTCCTAATAATGTTGTTTTTCCTGTACCGCCTTTAACAACCTGGGTAGCAAAGATGGTGGGACGTACCTTGAATCCAAAAAATTCCTTTGCAGTTTCATGAAAGAAAAAAAGCCTATTTTGACTCTTTTCATAGAGCAGTCCTTTTGACTTTAACTTCTTGTGTACAGCTTGAAGTGTGATATCAAGGGCAGCGGCCGCGTCAGATGCGAGCATTTTTGGATTCATCATGGTTGGTTTTCCTATCTATAAATTGATGCCATCTTAAACCATGGCTTTTTGTATTGCAACACTTTTTTGTTTTTTTGAGAAAATAATTGCGTGAAAGAATTATGAAGAGAAGGTTATTTGATAATATTTAAGGAAAGTGCTCTGTATCAACAAATAGTAATTAGATCTACTGTTCACATAAAATTTACAAATATATACGAAATTTCAATTAGTAAAAAAAGTAGATGCGTGTATTTTTTCTTGATTTTTCACTTGTTCAGTTACTTTTTCTTGCAAATCTACACGGGAGGGCATCTTAACTATAGCACTTAGATATCTCGGATCTTTGACCCAGCGACCTAAAAATTCGCGAATTAATTTTTGACTGAACTGTGGAAAGGTAGCTTTTATTTCTTTATGAATGCCAATTGCTAAAGGTAAAGGCTCATTATAATCAAAAACAACAGGGTGGGCCTCATGTAAAAGCTTTCTCAAGGATTTTAATTCAAGCAGCCTTTTTTGCCTGGCTTCCCATGAAATTTTTTTGTCGTTTTGCTGTAGTTTTTGAGATGCTGGTAGCACTACAGCCTGATTAGCCAATTCTTTAACCTTCGTTGGCATTATATGAGCTAAAATGATGTTATTTGATTTCATAGAGGTATTATAGTGACAGGAGGGGCTTTGCACAAGGTTATCCACAAAATCTGTGGATAAGTTAGCATTCCTACCGTGAGTCAGAAACACCAATCCCCCGTTAAAAAACACCTTTCCCCTGTGAACCCAGATAGCGGGATTTTTATCAAGAGTCGGGTCTTATTTTAAACAAAAAAGGCTTTTTAAAGGTCGTAATCTGTGATCTGCCAGGATTTTATACTAATCTTAATAGTATTTTGCCAAGTTGGTGTATTAAGTTAAACACAGTTGCCGACTTAAAAAACACCTTTCCCCCTCGAAAAAACACCTTTTCACCGTTAAAACCGGGTATTTATCGCTAAAAAACACCTTTCCACTGTTAAAATACTACTAAGTTTAGTCGGCTGGGTGACGAAAGCAAATTTATTCAGTACTATTAACTATAGGGTAGGGCCGTTGAAGCAGTATTATGAATTATTTTGTTTACATTTTAAAGTGCATTAATGGTTGTTTTTACACGGGTTATACCAATGATCTTGCAAAAAGATACGCGCAGCATTTGGCTGGAGATAGTGCAAAGTATACCCGTAGCTTCAAGCCGACTGAGATTGCTCAGGCCTGGCATATTGGCTCAAGTAAATCTTTGGCTATGCAGGTGGAGGCATACATCAAAGGATTGACCAGAATCCAAAAAGCGAAGTTGATTCAACAGCCTGGCGACCTTGGCGAGTTGTTTGAGCTTGCAAAAGTGTTTTGAGGGTAAAGTTTTTATGGTAGGCTTGTTCAATAGGTGGTAATCAGGGCGGGGTAGGGCGTTGACTCTTGATGATTTTAAGGCATTGTATCAAGGATTTTTCGTATACCTTCCTGCAAATGAGGGGCAATCATGGCGTCATTTTCAAGAGTTGAGTGACTATTCATTTTTTGTCACAAACTATTACCTGGACGCTCTTTATTCTGTCATTAAAAATGAGTCCGAATTAGAGGGGGAGCATGAGGAAACTACTTTAACCGCTGTGCTGATGGGGGTTAATGAGCGGTGTATCGTCATCAATGTTAATGAGCTGACACAGGCGAAGTGGGATACTTTGCTGGAGCTAAAGAATTGGGATGATTCGGAGGCGTATTGTTTTTGGGATAAACTAACCGATGGGCGTACTTTTTTGGCAAGGGCGAGGGGGCTTGGGCTATCCAATAATGCAATGATAGGGGAGGTTTTTGGACTTTCTCCTGCTGACTGTAAAAAATGGGGCGAGCATAATGCGCCCCCACAAGTGTTGATACAGGTAGCCTTGCTTGAGGCCAAAATTGAGCTTAAAGCGGAGGAATTGGCTGAGCACTGTATGCAATCGGTTGATTGTTTCCATGCGATTGGCATCCCGATTTATTCCAGCATGGAGGATTATCACGCTTGTGATCAAGATACAGCGCGGGAATTGCCATTTTTACCCTTATATCATGCCCTGGTGGACGCTACAATAGCCTATCTGTTCGGTAGAGATATCTGTGCAGTGCCTGTTAACACTAGTTTTAATGGTTATCGTAAGTGGCTGAACAAAAATAGATATCCGGCTATTATTGGGTCTTTATTGCTTTTTGCTACGCATCAAGTGGATTGATTTTATTTGAAATTGCTCGCCTCACGAAAAAGCGCACAGGCTGCGCGCCTTTTTAAAATTAGCCAAAGTGTTTATCTAAAAGGCAGTGATAGCAGGGCATTTCAAGGTAACTTGAATTGGCTACTCAGTGAGTAGCCAATCTATAGAGAAACGAGAAACATCCCGTACGGGGTGACTTTGTTCGCGCTAAAATTGGTTCAATTCGTTAAGTGAAAAGTTAGTCTTCAAGTTATTCGCTAATTATAAACTGAAGACTAATGTATTTTTTCTTGCTTAGTCTGCAAGATATGTTATATTGATAACTTGAAGACTAACAGGAACGCTGGAGATAAAATGTCAAATGTTGTGGGGAGAATTGAAGAAACTCAAGATTTACGTCAGATATTAAACTCGGATAAAGCAGAATTTTTAGCCCTGTATGGTAGAAGAAGAATTGGTAAAACATATCTAGTACGGCAGTTTTTTACAGAGTCAGATGCCATTGTCTTCAATGTTACGGGGGAAAAGGGTGGGACTCGCAAAGTGCAATTAGCCCACTTTATGAAAAATGTAGGAGATTCATTCTATAGAGGCGCAAAACTTGGGACCGTAAAAAGCTGGGATGAGGCCTTTGAAGAGCTAACCAAAGCGATGGAGATGCATCCTAAAGAAAAAAAGATAATATTGTTCTTTGATGAACTTCCATGGATGGCTACTCCCAAGTCCAGGCTATTACAAGGATTGGACTATTATTGGAATCATTACTGGTCTAATGACCCTAGAGTTAAACTCATTGTATGTGGCTCCAGTGCATCTTGGATACTTCGCAAAATTATTAACAATAAAGGTGGGCTCCATAATCGTATTACCCACAAAATACGCCTAGAGCCCTTTACTCTTGCCGAAACAAAGCAATTTTTGAACAAATTGGGAGTAGATCTTAATGATCAACAAATTTTGCTCATCTATATGGCTACAGGCGGCGTTCCTTATTATTTGTCTCAAGTTAAATCAGGTTTATCAGCTGCTCAAATAATAGAAAAATTAGCCTTTGCACAGAATGGCATTTTATTTAACGAATTTAATAATCTTTTTTCTTCTTTATTTGATAATTCAGAAGAGCATATTCAGCTCATTAGAATCATTGCGAGCCGACGGTATGGAATTGGTAAAAATGAGCTACTCAATGCTATGGGGACAGCTGCAATGGGGGGCGGTGGGCTCCAGAAATTAACAGAATTAGAGGAGGCGGGATTTATCACTGGATTTATGCCGTATCATCACAAGAGGCAGGGGGTATATTATAGAGTGGTGGATGAGTATACTTTATTTTACCTAAAATGGATTGAGCCTTTTAAAGCAACCCTGCAAAAGCAGGGAATGCCTCCTGGCTACTGGCAGAGCCAACAACAAACACCAGAGTGGCATAATTGGTTGGGTTATGCTTTTGAAGCGGTATGTTATAAACATATTCTTCAAATTAGAAAAGCGCTTCAGATGAACCCCAGTGCCATTGCCGATTCTTGGAGATATGTCCCCAGAAAAGGGTCAGAAGACCGTGGAGCGCAAATTGACCTTCTATTTGATCGTCTAGATGATGCAATTACTATATGTGAAATTAAGTATACCGATAAGCCTTTTGTCCTGACAAAGGACTACGTGGAAATTTTGCAAAGAAAAATGAAGGTATTTAAAGAGCAAACCGGTGCTCAAAAACAATTGTTTATGGCTCTAATTTCAGCCAATGGTCTCAAAAATAACTTTTATGCCGAGGGGCTAATCAGCGGAATTGTTACCCTGGACGATCTTTTTCAATAGGCGGGGGCGGTTCGACACCCATAAATGTGCGTGACCTGTATTTTTAACAATCTATAGCTGAGGCAGAGTAAATTTAGTGTGACAATTATAAGATCGCTATAATTGTCACACCTGATTGTAAAAGTTGACTTAGTGTGACATTTATAAGAAGAAAAACTACTGTGCAGAGGATATCATTCATGAGTGTCCGCACATAACTGTACCGTATACTATTATACAGTACAAAGTTGTGCGGTCACGCAGGGGTGTGGCTCCCAAAAGTCACATTTTTTGGGTAAAGTGGCACCCCAAAAGTCACAAAAATAAATGACCATAACGCCGACTGATATTTTCACGTGAAATATTCAGTGATTCGTCAATGGCCGTTTTTGAAACTTTATAGCCCAGGCGTTTAAATTGGTTGATTTCAGCAAGAATGAGAGTAGTCATATTTTTGGTTTTAAGTGCATGAGCATAGTATGCACCTTGCCGCATCATCTCGACCGGCGAGCTAAAAAGGTCATTTTGATTGGAGCGTGATTTTAGAACGCCTGTATTTTTTCGTTTTCGTGTGCCTGGCGAGATCCACAGGCACTCGATTCGTTTAGCGCGGGTGGAAGAGGCTGAGGCAATCACTTCTTTTTTTTCGCGAGTCCACCCCGCCTCAGTTAGCGCCTGGTAGATGGGGTGTTCATATCCTGAGATGATACACATGCCCTGGACATTCAATATTGAATCGATGAGCTTCCGGTGGGCTGAGTCGTCCAGCTCATGGCTATATGTCCCATTCACTCTTGTTTCATGGACATAGGGCGGGTCGATATAAAAGAGAGTTTTTTCTGTGTCGTAGCGCTTAATCACCTCTGCCCAGTCGAGGCATTCAATCTGGACGCGCTGCAGGCGTTTATGTATGTCGCGCAAACGCTCAAGCCCTGACTTCCATTTGCGGACAGATCCAGCCATGCCGGAGACACTGTCTGTGATGCAGTATGACCATTGTTTGGCTTCTCCCGCGTGTGATTGGCGATATTTAATGAGGGTGCGGCGAGCCATTTCAATTGGGTCTGTATCAGTTGGTACTTTTGCGGTGTTAAAGTCTTCACGAGAGTATAGGGTAAAGTCTAAGGCGGCTTGCAGTTTTTTTAAATCATCATTGCTCCGCAAAACTTGAAACAGATTGACCAGCTCACGGTTGAGGTCGTTGTACACCTCAATTTTTGAAGGTCTTTTCGCGAGCAGAACAGAGGCGCTGCCTCCGAATGGTTCGAAGTAGGTTAAGTGCTCTGGAAAATAAGAGCAGATCCAGGTCGCCAGGCGTGCTTTATTGCCAAAGTAGGTGATGGGTGGCTTGATCTGTTTTTCAGTCATATTTTTCTCTTTAACAAATTAAACCGTTTTTTGCGCACTCAGGACTGATATAGTTCTTTAAAGCAGCATTGATCTGATTATACTTTGCCATCACTTTGTCGGCGTATGTCAGATTGTAATAGGGTGTGTGTGAGTGATAATCGCCGATTGCCTCTACGATGTTGGGATTTTTTTTCAGGCAGTTACTTAAAATCAACGTCCCCATATCAATATTTTTACAGGAATTGTAAGTGATATCATCGAGTGAATAGCCTTGTTTTTCAAAAGTGTCGGCCCAGGATGAGTTAATTTGCATGATGCCGAGATCATAGGTGCCGTTTTCGTTGCGTGATTCAGTTCCAATTTTTCCATTTTCAGTCAGAACAATCGCCATAATCAATGGGGCGGGTACTTGATACTCCTCTGCCGCCTGATTGATACAGGCGACAGGGACTTCGTGAAACATCGGAATCATACTGGCGCTGCCTTACTCAATGTGAATCATGGCGTTGCCTAGCCCAAGGATTCCTGCAGCCATGACATAGGTATAAAAGGTTGAGTCAAAGGTCAGGAAGGTATGCCCATGCCCCAAGCTTTGCGATAATATGCCGCCTATTGCAGCAGCCACAATGGGGAGAAACAAGCTGCGGGATCCACTTTTAACTATCTGGTATGCACCGGCAACCAAGATACCCATGCCCACATAATGCTGATATTCACCAAAGCCCATTGAGCTGGCTTTAGTATAGAGCAGTGTCAGGCATACCACCCCGATCAAAATGGCGCTTATTGAGCCAATCACAGGGCGGGGTGATGCCATTGCTCGGATTCTTCTGGCAACCAATTCAAAGTATGCGTTCAAACAACCGCATCTACTCAGCCTGAGGGCTTGACCTTATAATGCAAATCCAGATTGAGATCCAACTTGGCATGATGTGGCAAAAGCTTAAGCAAAGCGGCATCTGTCGTGGCGAACTTGATCTCAGTTAGTAAATATTT
>CANJQG010000058.1 GCA_947476405.1 Thiotrichales bacterium | reverse complement strand
TGCGCCTGCAAATAAGCCTCAGGGGCAAACTCTCACGATCGCTTCTGATAACCTGATTTTTGACTATTTCACCCAAAAACCCTGTCAAGCGTTTTATGCACTTTTTTCATATTTATTTTACGCGGCTTTCAGAAACGGTGAATCGTTACTATTTTTTTTAGATTTATCAAGAACGATATTTAATCATTTTATGATTGGTCTGGGTTTAGAAATCGCTTGAGTTTTTTAAAAGCAGTAGCTTCAATTTGTCGGATGCGCTCTGCGGAAATTTGATAGTGGGCTGCGAGTTCATGTAGGGTCGCTTTGGGTTCAGTCAGCCAGCGGGCTTTGATGATTTCTTGACTGCGGGGGGCTAAGCTTTCCAATGCATCTTCCAGGGATTGGGCCTGATGTGCATCCGTTTGATCTTCCATGAGCTGATGGTCAGGATTTTGGGATTCAGGTGCGGATAAATAGAGGGAGGGTGCGATAGGGTGCTCATCCATGGATTCGTCTTCGATCGGCGCATCAAATTGCATATCGATGGAATTCATGCGCTTTTCCATTTCGATGACGTCGGACTCTTTGACTTTGAGTTCCTGCGCGATATGTGCGATTTCTGCTTTGCTCATCCAGCCTAGACGTTTATGGGAGCTGCGTAAATTAAAAAAAAGTTTGCGTTGTGGCTTTGTGGTGGCGACTTTCACAATACGCCAGTTTTTGATGATGAACTCATGCATTTCTGCTTTAATCCAATGCACCGCAAACGAAACCAGGCGAACCCCCATTTCTGGATCAAAGCGCTTGACGGCTTTCATGAGGCCGATATTGCCTTCTTGAACCAAATCCGAAAAAGAGAGGCCATAGCCTAAAAAAGAGCGCGCCACAGAAACCACAAAACGCAAATGTGCAAGAATCAGCGTTTGTGCGGCATCGAGATCCCCTTCTTCACGTAAGCGCTTTGTCAGGGCCTGTTCTTCAGTTTCCGTTAACATGGGAATGCTGTTGACAAACTGAACATACTGTTCAATGCTTGAAATCGGTCCCGCCGGCAAGCTGCTGAGTGTGTCATCCTCGCGACCTAGTCCAATGCCCTTCTTCTTCTGGATCATGTTACGGCTTAGCAATATCAGCAAAGAGCGCGGTCAGTTCGCCACTTTCATGCAAATCACAGATAATGTCACAGCCTCCAACTAATTCACCATTGACATACACCTGTGGAAACGTAGGCCAGTTCATCATTTTAGGAAGCGTGCTGCGAATCTCTGGATTTTCCAAAATATTGATATGGGCAAAGGGAACGCCATAGGATTCTAAAACGGAGACAACACGGGACGAAAATCCACATTGAGGAAAGTCAGGCGTGCCTTTCATGTAGACGATCACGGGATTATTTTGGATTTGTTGCGTGATGGTTTGTTCGATGTTCATGTGAGTCCTTTTCTTTGTTGAATTTTAAGTTGTGCGACGAGATCTTTGACTTTTTGCGCATAGTCTTTGTGGGCGACCATGACCGCATCTTCAGTCTCAATGATAATTAAGTCCTGAACACCCACCGTCGCGATCAGGCGGTGTTCTGAGCGAATCATAGAGTTTTTCGTTTCAATGCAGGTAATATCGCCATGTAAAATATTGCCATTGGCATCATGCGGCAAGACATCATGCAGTGCCGTCCAGGAGCCGATATCGCTCCAGGTGACTTCGAGTGGGCAGACCAAAGCACGCTTGGTTTTTTCCATTACAGCATAGTCAATGGATTCACTGGGGCTGGCTTCAAAATCCGGGCCCAGCGTAAAAAATCCGCCGATTTCTTGTAATTTCAGGGCTTCTTTTTGACAGGCCGACATGATTTCAGGAGCGTACTCTGTGAGTTCCTGAAGGTAAATCTGAGCTGAAAACAAAAATAAGCCACTGTTCCAATAATAATCTTTTTGTTGAAGATAGTGTTCTGCGGTTTCTTGATCGGGTTTTTCGACAAATTGTTTGACGTGTAATGCAGTCTTTCCGGGTGCGGGTTCTGCGTGAATATAGCCATAGCCTGTTTCTGCATAAGTGGGTTGAATGCCAAAAGTGAGGAGATGTTCTGTCGCATAGGGTGCCGCGGTTTCAATCGCTTGTACAAAACGGTCTTTTTCTTGAATGAGATGGTCAGCAGGCAAAATTAATAAGCTGGGATTTTGTGTGGGATAGAGTTTTTGAACCAATAATGCCGCCATCGCAATGGCTGGCGCAGTGTTTCGGCCGGTGGGTTCTAGAATGAGTTTAGGATGTGCAATCCCCATTTCCAACATTTGTTCCGCGACTAAAAAACGATATTGATGATTACAGATGACGATGGGTTCTTCGATATTTTGAATGTTTTGAATGCGCTGAATGGTTTCCTGAAGCAGAGAATTTTCGCCGACTAAAGTCAGCAACTGTTTGGGATAGCTTTCACGCGAGAGGGGCCAGAGTCTGGAGCCGGTTCCGCCTGCTAAAATAATAGGAATCATCATCGGAGGAGATCAACATAGCATTTAAAATAACGTTCGCCCATTATATCAGATTGAAAGTCTTTTATAAACCGGGCATGCGCAGCCTCACCCATTTTAGTTGCAATATCGGGATGTTCATATAAAAAATTAATTTTTTCTGCTAATATTTCGGGGTCGCGTGGTGCGATCACATAGCCGGTTTGACCGTCTTGATTGACAAAGCTGGTGCCCGTTCCTAGCTTGGTTGAAATCAGTGGTTTTTTAAAAAGCATGCCCTCTAAAAGCGTGACCCCAAAGGCTTCAGCACGGGTTTCAGAGGGGAGAATCACCATCGTACAAATTGATAATAAGGCGATTTTGTCTGCATCAGAAACGCGCCCCAGCAAATGCACATGCCAGAGCTGATGGTCTAGAATCATCTGCTGTAATTCATCCTGTAGCGGGCCACCTCCCGCAATTACGATGGGCAATTTTGTTTTTTTGGCAGCTTCGATCAGCGTGCGTAAGCCTTTGTAATGACGTAAAACACCCATGAATAAGCCGAATTTGAGGCCTAGTTTTTCTTGCCATTTTTGTTGTAAATTAAGGTCGGGTTGCGGATAATCTGCTGGATTGATTCCAATCGGAATGATTTCGGTTTTAGCTAAATAGGGTTGTAGCGTTTCGCTGGTCTTGAGCAGGGGGTCAGAGGTGACGATAATCCGATTGATTTTATTTAAAAAAGCATGCTGTACAGGGCGGTATAATTTTTTTAAAATTGGATGTTTGAGTGCATCCGCATGGAAAGTGACGAGCGCAGGCTTTTGAATATTGCGTAGTAGATAGGTTAAGTCTGCAAAAGGCCAAGGATAATGAAAATGTAGGAGGTCAAATTCCTGGGTGATTGTTTTAAATTGTCTTAAAAAATCAAAACTAAAAGGGCAGGAGGCGATTTCAAAGCTCTTTTTGCAGCGAATGACCGGGAGATCTCCTATTTGATCGGTTCGCGGGTGATTAGAAACAGTCAGCAAGGTATGCTGCGCGCCCCATTTTCCTGTTTCTGTCACGATGTTTTTGATGACTTGTTCGACTCCCCCAAAGGTATCTGGGGTGTAGGTTTTATAGATTTGTAAAATTTTCATGGGCGTCTCTTCATGGATTGGATGATTAAAATCAGGATGGCCATCAGATAAAATCCAAGCGCGATGAGGCTGACTATATTAGCAGGGTTATAGCCTGTAAAGCGACTTCGGATCGTATAGGTGCCTCTCGGGAGGGTAATGCCACTCAGAATAATAGAGTGCGGGAGAGGGGAGGGGAAAATAATCGGAAAATAGGGTAGGGAATGCCCATTGGCCTGAATTGTTAAAAGCTTAGGGTAATATAAAATCGGTAGTTGAATACTTTCATGCGTTTGATCAATCGTGAGATGGCAGATCGATTGATTATTTTGAGTTTGACAGTTTTTTTGAATAGCAGCAATGCTTTGGTAAGGGTGGGATGGAATATCGCTGAGCCTCGGCCAGATTCGATAGTCTGAAGGATAGTTTGGGTCTAATGTCCTCATGGTAGTCTCTGTGTGCGTGCCATCCTGGTAGCCTGCTGTCCACTGCCATCCCATGGAAATGATACAGATCAGTGAGGCGATAAAAGGCGCCCATGTCAAAGAGCGATTTCGAAAAGCATGGGTCAGCATGCCGACAAAAAGAAACCCGCCCAGCCACATGCTCTCGCTTAATAATCGATAGGGGAACTGGATGATTTCAGTAAATCGGGGAAGAAGGGGCCATAAGTCCAGTGGGGAGCAAATAATAAAAGCGCTGAGTAAAAATAGCCAGAGACTGAGTTGAATGAGAGCGGCCTCTTTAAAATGACGGTTTATTTTTTTAATATACAATTGATAATACCAATAAACTGCACTGATAATAACTAAGGGGCCAAATGCAGGTGAAAACGGGAAGTGGAGTCTTTCGATCACGTTAGGCGAAGCTGCAGCTTTGAAAGCCAGGAGGGAAGATAGCGGAGCCATCCATGCATTATTGGCCGGGCTTTGATAATTGGCATTGCTAATGATAAAGAGCGCATGTTCAAAAAAGATCGGAATAATATACCAGGTACTCAAAGCAATACTTCCAAGAATACAATAAAAAATACCCAAGAGTGGGCGGAATCTGTGTTGATGCCAGGAAAGCCCTGCAAACAAAAAAAGCATAAAAGCAGTGCCGGTGAGTAAGGTGATGAAGTGTGTCGTGATTAAGGCATAATAGCTGGCGATTCCCGCCACTAAAAAATAAAATTTTTCGCGCGTCCACTGGGGTGCTTCATACAATCTAAACCAATAATACAGGGTGACAGGGAAAAGACATTGGGAAAAAGCCTCGGTAAAATCATTCCTGACATCGATATTTTGGATCAAATAAGGCGAACAAAAATAAAGCGCTGTGCCTAATAATGCATAGAATTCATTTTTAAATAAAAAGTGATAGAGCGCATAAGTATACCAGGCCCCTATGATGCTGATGAGAAGCAATGCAAGCTCGAGTGCAGAGAAGGGATCTTGAAAACCCAGCGCCAGGGCGCCCGTGATCATATAAAAGAAAGGTGAATAAAATTGGAAAATGGGGTACAGAAAATGCTGCATGAGGTCTGGCGCCGTACGCAGCCAGATTTGTCCGCCTTGAAAGGCCGCTTTGGCCTGTAAAATATTGGTAATATGGTAGCAAATATCGCGACTTGGGCACGCTGCCATCGGTGGCGTGTCATGATAAAGATGCAAGGGCCATTGAATGATGATAGCGATCACAAGAAAGAGCAGGGTGATGGCGCTATTTTTTTTCATGATTTATTTTCAGGGACATTTTGAAATAATCAGCGCTTTGAGATGATTTTCAAAATTAGGCGTATGCCTCCAGCCTAATTCAGAGATCATTTTATGCGGATTAATGGCATAGCGCTGGTCATGGCCTGGGCGATCTTTTACAAAACGGATTAAGCTTTCATAAGGTTGAGAGTGTGGTTTGAGCTGATCAAAAATCTGGCAAATTAATCGGGCAATATCCAGATTATTCCATTCGTTATGGCCGCCGATATTATACACTTCACCGATTTGGCCTTTTTGTAAAATCAAGTCAATAGCGCTGCAGTGATCCTCGACATACAGCCAATCACGAATGTTGCTGCCATTGCCGTAGATTGGGATGGGTTGCCATTCCATGCAGCTGCGGATCAGGGTGGGGATGAGTTTTTCAGAATGCTGACGCGGACCGAAATTATTGGAGCAGTTTGAGGTTGTGACAGGCAGTCCAAAAGTATGATGATACGCCCGAACCAAATGGTCTGAGGCTGCTTTGGAGGCTGAATAGGGGGAATTAGGTTGATAAGGCGTTGTCTCTGTAAAAGCAGGGTCAGTCATATTGAGGCTGCCATAGACTTCATCCGTAGAGATATGATGAAAGTGGCAGTGTCCTATTTTGCGTGCGGCTTCAAGCAAAGCCTGGGTGCCTAAAATATTGGTTTTGACAAAAATATCGGGATCTTGAATCGAGCGATCCACATGCGACTCTGCTGCAAAATGAACAAGCGTATCAATCTGATGGGTTTGTAAAAGCTGTTCCACTAAAGCTTGATCTTGAATATCGCCTTTGATAAAGAGGTGCTGATCAGGGTGGGGAAGATGTTCCAGATTACTGAGGTTTCCCGCATAGGTCAGAGCATCCAGATTGACGATCAAATCAGTCGGGTGCTGTTTTTGCCAGTAATGAATAAAATTGGAGCCAATAAAGCCGGCCCCGCCTGTAATGAGTAATTTTTTCATAAAGTGGACTCCTTGGTGCGAAAAACCCATAATTTGTTACAAATAAAAGACAATGCTGCGGCGATGATGGTTGTAATCAGGCCATTTAGATACCAGTTTTGCGAAAAATGTTTCAGCATTTCCAGGAAAATGACGTTGAAAAAATAAAGGCTCAGATACAGAATCATAAATTTGATTAAAATCTGCGTATTGCGTGCGCGAAATACAAAGCGGCCAATCGTCTGAAAGCTAAAGAGTACGCCGCAGCAAAAGGACAAAGTAATTGCAATAATATGATTGAAGCCCATAAAAATAAACAAACAAAATAAGCCATAACTCACCAGGGTATTGATGGAGCCAGCGATAATAAAGCTAATCAGTTCGCGGTGTAACTTTTGCAAAGAAATTCACTGTTTAAGGCCTATGGAGCCAAACTATAGCGTCATTTTTTGGGAGTGTCAAACTGAGGTGTGATTTAAAACGAAAAATCAGCTATACTGATTCCATTCAAAATGATGCTGTTTATAATATGTTAAGAGAATCCATTAAAAATCGTCTGCAAAAATGCTGCGAGCGCTATGAAGAAATTGCAGCTTTGCTGAATACGAATGAGGTCATGAATGACAGTCGCCGCTTTCAGGACTTATCGAAAGAATATGCTGAGTTGAGTGAGCTGGTGCGTATTTATACGGAATACGAGCAAAACGAAGTCGCCTTGCTTGAGGCCGCGCTTTTGTTAAAAGATCCCGAAATGAAAGAAATGGCGGAAGAGGAACTGCTCCACGGCAAGGCGGAACAGGAGCGTTTGAGTTCTGAGCTTTATGTTTTATTATTGCCGAGAGACCCCAATGATAAAGCTGGGATTTTCTTGGAAATTCGTGCAGCAGCAGGGGGCGATGAATCCGCTATTTTTGCGGGAGACTTATTTAGAATGTATTCTAAATATGCTGAAAAACAAAACTGGTTGGTCGAGGTCATGACAATGCATCCCGGCGAACACGGTGGTTATAAAGAGGTGATTGCCAGAATTGAAGGCGTGGGTGTTTTTGGCAAGCTGAAATTTGAATCGGGCGCACATCGCGTGCAGCGTGTGCCTGAAACCGAAGCCCAAGGCCGCGTTCATACTTCCACTTGCACCGTTGCGATTATGGCGGAGTCTGAAGAGGTCGCTGATATTGAAATCAATCCATCTGATTTAAAAATCGACACCTATCGCTCATCAGGTGCGGGGGGGCAGCATGTGAATAAAACGGATTCCGCGATTCGGATTACGCATCTTC
Source organism: Thiotrichales bacterium (assembly GCA_947476405.1). Lineage (GTDB taxonomy): Bacteria > Pseudomonadota > Gammaproteobacteria > Francisellales > CACEW01 > JAJZUD01. The sequence goes on along the minus strand of CANJQG010000058.1, from coordinate 2,096 downwards.
CATCCGGCTTAGTTGTGGAGTGTCAGGAAGAGCGTTCGCAGCATAAAAATCGGGCCAAAGCCATGAATTTATTAAAAGCACGACTCAAAACCGCTGAGGAAGAGAAGCAACGCAAGTCAGAAGCAGCGACGCGTAAAAGTTTGGTGGGAACGGGGGATCGTTCTGAACGGATTCGTACCTATAATTTTCCTCAAGGTCGCCTGACAGATCACCGAATTAATTTGACGCTTTATCAATTGGAATATGTAATGGAGGGTGATTTAAATCCAATTATTGAGCCACTGCTTCATGAACAGCAGGTCAATTTGCTTGCTGAAATCAATGATTGATCCGAATCTCCCTATTTTGCTCTGTCATGTTTTAAAAAAACCGCGTAGTTTTTTGCTGACTTATCCTGATTATCAGCCCTCAGATCAAGAGCAGGCTGAATTTAATGCCTTGAAAGTGCGCTATGAGCAGGGTGAGCCGGTTGCGTATTTAATCGGAAAGAAGGGATTTTGGAATCATTACTTCAAGGTCACACCGGATGTGTTGATTCCTCGCCCTGAAACAGAATTATTGCTCGAACTGGCCTTGCATAAAGTGCCCCGATCTGCTCAGGTAATTGAGCTGGGAACGGGTTCCGGATGTCTTGCGATTAGTTTTGCCCTGGAACGTCCAGATTGTCAGGTGATGGCGGTGGATCTGAGTGAAAATGCGTTAGCGATTGCCAAGGAAAATGCAGTTCAGCTTAAAACGGGGGCGATTGTTTTTATTCAAAGTAATTGGTTTGACGCCCTTCCACCTCAAAAAGTAGAGGCTATTTTAAGCAATCCTCCGTATATTGAAAAGCAGGATTCGCATTTGAAAGATTTGCGTTTCGAGCCGGAATTGGCCCTGGTCAGTGGGGAAAGCGGTTTAGAGGCCATTGAGCTCATCATTAAACAGGCGCGTTTTTTTTTAAAACCAGGTGGATTTTTAGCTTTGGAGCACGGCTATAATCAAAAAGAGGCAGTTCAAGCTTTATTTCAGGAATATCAATATTATGATATTGAAACCCGCCTAGATTTACAAGCGCATCCGCGGGTGACTTGGGGGCATGTTTAGATGCAAGGATTTTCTCTTTTTGAAACCCTGATTGCTTTGGCAATTGCTTCGATTTTAGTCTTGTCCGTAGATTTTGGGCTTAATGCATTGCACCATCAATCTGAGCGCATTCATCAATCAAACCAAATTATTTTTTCATAGTGACTATATTTTAGTTTAAAGCTGTGATATAATGCAGGTTCATTGGGGGCGATCTGAATTCGACGGGAACGCTGAACCTCAAAGTGCATGCCGAGACTGATGCATTTCTCGTAAATCCTGCATTAAGTTGCATAACTGGCAACAAAAAAGCAAGCCGCAAGGCTGCAAACGGTAAAATGACCTTGGTAGCGAAAGCTGCCTAGTCTGTTAGCTGAAACTAACTAGCCGGCGTACGTGAGAATAGTGCTTGTTCCTTCTTACTGCGCTCATACCCAACAAGCTCGCTTTGGTGTGTGTCTGAGCATCGAAGTTAAAGGCGAAAGCCAAATAGGGCTCGCTAAAATACCGCCTTGTAGCTGAGGCTCATTTTAGTTAAATCCAATATCGGCCTACTAAGCATGTAGAACTGAGAGTGAATGGTTTTCGGACGCGGGTTTAATTCCCGCCGCCTCCACCAATTTTTGATCCAATCCCTTCCGTAAATGTCCGTTAAAGCCTTGCAAATTGTCATTTTGTGCGATATACTTGTCCAGCGATGTACGGTGAAATTCGTCTTAATCCGGACTAATCTGGGGGTATAAGTGGTGGTGCATTGCATACCTTCAGAGGGAGATACCCCCAAATGCCACTCAGTAACGCGAAAATACAGACTTCCAAGCCAATTGATACCCCTTATAAGCTCGCCGATGAGAAAGGACTGTTCCTTTTGGTTCATCCGAACGTATGCGCTCAAACAACCACATCTAACGGCCTAAACTAAAATATGAGAAACTCCTGACTGAGCAAACCAAGCAGGAGCAAACATGTTAAAAAGAGAAGCAGATCTGAGTGAATGGCAGAAGCTGTCAGACGATTGGGAGCAATCAGGC
>CANJQG010000057.1 GCA_947476405.1 Thiotrichales bacterium | reverse complement strand
TGACCTCCTTAGGTAAATTGTTTTCGCAAACTAATTATACCACAAAGTCAGCAATTATGCCGTGTTCAGCCCTCTTTTTTTGATTATTTTTACTTTCCCTGAATTAATAAATTCGCTCACTTGCTGAATATTGCAAGAGGCTCAAAAGAGTTGAAAGATTTATTTTATTTTTATCCACCTGATATTCTATGCAATATGCCTGATTTTCAGTTTTTTCTGAAGGTGCAGGTATGTTCATCATGTCTGTTTTTTTCGCATGAAGTATCCCTGAATTTATGACATACCTCATGATCTTATCATTATGGCCAGTTCTGGAAAAAAACCAGCCAATATTTCCGAACAAAGGAGTTAATCGGCCCGTTTTTTTTGCCAGGTTTCCAATATTATCTGGCAGATGCTGAACTACATCTCGTAATTTGGTAGCCTCTTCTTTCAATAAAAGGGTTTTTAAAGGTGATTGCACATCCGATTGTGTAAATTTTAAATAAATTTGTTTGAGTGTTTTTAGATTGTTAATAAATACTGTAATGTGGCTTAGAGCCTGGATACGCAGTAGATTTTCATTATTGCCAATAGGCATCAGCGGTATGGGGGGCGCATCGAGCGGCTGTGCAAGGAAAAACTCTGTTAGCAAGGATTCTAATGAGTCGTATGATAGGGCAATCATATCAAAAGCATTTCGCATGCCATCAAAAATAATAGCCTGCCTTTTTTCTAGTAAAAAAGGCAGGTTGTATAAGATAGAATCCAATTTAGTTAACGATTTGCTCAAGTTATTCCTCTGTTTATATGCATACTTCACCTATGATAATGCTATTTCTTTAATATTCCAAGTCGTTTAATCTTATTTGCTTTATTTCTATGATATAATTCACTCATCAGTGCTGGTGAAAAGATTATGAACAAAGTTGTGATCCTTACAGAAGAGTTAAAAGAGCATTTTCAAGAACAAACTAATTTTATTCGGAAGTCTGCACACGCTTTCGATGGCGGCGATATTTCGGAAGGCAAGCGCTTAGCGCTACATCTCCGAACACTTCTCTACGATACAAAAAATTCAAAATCCGTATTGGGACAGTTAGAGGTAAAAAACGACATTCATTTCTTGAACTCAAGCTCTGATTATAACCCTAAAAATCTCATGCCACACATAGGTTTAGTCAGACTTGTTGCCACCAGCATTATCCCTGCCAACTTTACTTGCCAATATGCGCCTCTGCTAAATGAATTTCGTCATCGATATAAATGGTGCCTTTTCGATGAGTGGTGGGCAAAGCAAATCGTTATAAAAGACCAACAAAGCAACCAATTTACCAGAGAGGAGTTGATTCTATTTGTTGCAAATCAAGGTGGTGGAGCGCATGTTGATCCCAAAATCAGCCAAAAATACCATGCGATAAAAAACAATTCTGTCGGATGGAACTATAGCAATGGCACTACCCAAAAAAGTTTTGAAGATGTTGAGCTTGTCAGTATTCGACAAATAGCATTTGAATTTCTTGAGTCAATGATTAATGCCTCTGTTATAGGGGCTCTAAAATGAAGTATGCGTATTATGGGTCACCAGAAGGCCCTTTAGTGACCCCTGAAGCATTTATCATTAAAGCATCAGTTCAATATAAGAAAAAAGGGATTTATCCGTATTGCCCTGCTTGCGGTAAAGCTCTCGATTTGTACGGGGTTCATACCCCTTTAGCCCTTTCCAGATTTGATCATAAAAACTTAGAGAAAAATATATTGCCAGAAGATGACTGCATTCTTGCAAATCGTAATAGCAGATTTAAAGGCCTTATCCCTGATGGTTTTGATCGAGCAAGAGGAATAGAATTAAGAGAAGCATTCTTTGAGGATGAAAATTTGAAAATTGCTTATGCGTTTTGCTGGAAGATGTGTAGGCAAGGAAACTTGCCAGCAGAAAGGTTCAAAAAACTAATTGAACGGGCAGATAAACATAATATCTGGGCCTATTCCAATTTACCATTATGGATTACACCGTATATTTTGCTTACTTTTGGAGATTTTATGGTCGCTCCAAAAGATAATAAAAAAGGATATACATTTCAATTTATTTTCAACAAGCCAAGGGCAACAACAATATCTTCGCTCTGGCTGCTTTCAGAACAATGCAGTTTGATGAAAGTTTTTGTTAAAAGTGGGGACCTTGTTAAATTGTCAGATAATCCGTACCCCCTGTCGAAAGAAGCATTGTTTGAGAAAGCAGGGAATATTGATTGGATTAAAAAACCTCTTTTAAACTCATTAATGCTTTCCGAAACGCCCGCTCAAAAGCGGGCACGCGAAAGTTTGGTTGAAATACAGTGCGTTGCTCCGTAATCAATAGACTCTCTTCCTCTATTTTAATCGATAGAATCCTGCAACAATTACGCCAATCACTCCAGCCCCAGCAATGCCTTGCAGATAAAGCAACGGCAGATAAACAGGGATATGCTGGTGCAGTAGAATTTGCCCACCAAATCCCACTAATAACAATAAACATCCTGGCGTCAGGCTATGCTTACAAGATCTAAAAATCTGAACGCCCGCACCAATCAACAGCCCCCAATGATAAAGTGGCAGATATCCTGTCAGGTAATGGCTTTTGTCGGTGAAGATGGCAAGGCCAATCATCAGCGCGGCAAACACCAAGTGGATTAATGCCCTGTCGATCGCGAAGGCATAGCGCAGCATGGCGACTTGAACTTTAACGAGCCCCCCAAATTTCGAGGGGATTTTCTGGTTTTTTGCGGTTGATTTCATTGTCATGATTTCGTCTCCTGATTAGTATGAGAATACGTGCACTTTGTAGTTGTCACCTTTTGCTGAAAAATAGCCATCGCAGAACAGATCACGAGCAACGCGTTTGTAGTCGATGTAATTGGCGAGATGGTCGGGGATGTCGTAACAGTCGCTCAAAAGCTGCTCGGCATATTCCTCTTCTGAGTCATAGCAGCCGTGATAATTGTCTTCGACCAGGCTTTTGGCCTCTTCCAAATTGCTGTTGTATTCCAGGGCGGCAATTGCGACTTCGCCGTGTTCTTGGATGAAAATCGCTGTTTCATGCGCTAACTCAAGCCCTGCATACTCTTCCAAGGTATATTTGCCAAAGCCTTCGTAATCGTGAATCGCGTACTCCTCTGCAAATCCAATGGGACTGGTTTCAAGCATGGCATTGACCTGATCCTGCATGGTTTCAAGGTCTGCGGTGGCATCAATCCAAACGCCATGCAGATAGCCTGAGTTATAGGCGGCCAAGTCTGCGACATAAATGCGGATGGTGTCTGCTTCTGTTTCGATTGTGTTTAAGTTTTCCATTTCGTTTTCCTCTCTTTGTTTGTTTAAAATCACATTCCCCGGAGGGCGAAAAACAAAGTGAAAAGCCCGAGGGCGGGCTGACGAAACGGCAAGTCAATTTGGATAGAGCGAAGCGAGAATTAGGTTGACGAGTTGAGGCAACCCGTATAATCGGGTTACCTCCGGGGAAGTCTTTTGCTCTTTTGGTAATTCTGTCAGCACTGCTGACAGTTTTTGATGGGTGCTTAATTCAGGACGCAGTGCGTCGCGAATGATGATAATCTTGACATATCCCTTTTCTAGAGGTATAATGCCTCTTCTAGAGTGAATAAAAGAGGATTGTTATGAAGCAACGAGAAAACAAAACACGTTATGCCGTATTGGGGATGTTATCGTTTTCACCCAAATCTGGGTATGAAATTGGAAAAGCGATTCAAAATAGCACCAACTACTTTTGGTCTGAGAGTGATGGCCAGCTTTATCCTATTTTGAAACAGTTGACTGAAGAGGGTTTGGTGACTTGTGTCGAATCTGAAACATTACCCGGCAAACGCAGCAAAAAAATGTATGAAATGACCGATGAAGGCCAGGCGGCTTTATTGGATTGGCTGCGCCAACCGCCAGTGACTTTTACAGTGCGCAATGAATTTTTGCTGCAATTGTTTTTTGGTCATGAGTTATCGTGGCAGGAAAATCGGGATAAAATCAAAGCGCTTAAAATGCAGCTGAAACAAGAGTTGGCTGTCTATGACTCCATTGAAGAGCGTATTAAAGAAAACAGTAAGCATCCGACCTATTTGTTGATGTCTTTGGCGTACGGCCAATACGCCACCAGGGCTGAAATCGCTTGGTGTGAGGATATGATCAAACAATTAGATGTGCATCATGCTTAATATTTTAAAAGGCTTTTTGCCTTGGATTTTATTTTCAGTGCTTTATGGAAATACGCCAGGGCAATTTGAAATCGCGTTGTGGATTGCCCTGATCAGTACCGTGATCCTAGACAGAAGCAGTTTCAAAGAAGGCAATATCCTCAGTTGGGTGAGCTTAGTGTATTTTTTGCTGTTACTGGTGAGCTGCTATTATTTTCCTTCCCCTTGGCTGCAAGCCAATATGTGGGTGGTGTCAAACGGAGTCTTAGCCTCCATGGCCTTTGGCTCTTGCCTAGCCAAACAACCGTTTACCTATCAATATGCCAAAAAACAGGTGCCCAAGGCGCATTGGAACAGTTCTTTGTTTATTCAAATTAATACGATTTTAACTTATATTTGGGGTGTTATTTTTCTCCTCACTGCGCTGATCGATTGGGTTCATGTGCACCATGCACATATGAATACCGTGCTGTTTTTGATTTTAAATAACCTGGGGTGGTTTGTGGGAATGGCGATTAGCAAAAAATTCCCACCGTATTGGAAAAAACGTAAACAAGAAGGAGCCAGTGTATGAGTGCCATAGAGAGTCCGTTTTTAAAAGGGGTATTTGCCCCCTTTCGTCGCGAAGAAAACCTCGATCGATTAGAAGTGATTGGAAAGATTCCCGCAGATTTACAAGGGGTATTATTGCGTAATGGCCCCAATCCGCAGTTTGACCCTCTGGGTGCCTACCATTGGTTTAATGGAGATGGAATGCTGCATGCCATTCGAATCAAAGAGGGGTGTGCAAGCTATAATAATCGCTGGGTGCGAACAGAGCGATTTAAGCAAGAGCGAGAAGCAGGAAGGGCTTTGCCTGATGGGGATCATACCACTGCGAATACCAATATTATCGAGTATCAAAATCGACTCTTGGCCTTGAATGAAGGGGAGATCCCGACGGAAATTCAATTATCCAATTTGGACACACTGGAGCCTTTTACCTTTGATGGTCAAATCACGCGTGCGTTAACAGCCCATCCACGGATTGATCATCGACGTCAGGAATTTTTGACCTATAGTTATACGGATCCAGATGGACGTTTGATGTATTATCGCTTGAACCATCATCAGCACGTGATCGCTGAGCATGCCATTGATTGGCCTTATTCGTCGATGATGCACGATTTTATTAACACCGAGCATTATGTGATTTTCCCGATCTTCCCGTGTACTCTGAGTTTTGAGAGAGCAAGGCGAGGTGAGTCTGTTTTTATGTGGGAAGGGGATTTGCTCAATACCTATTTTATTGTGACAGACCGGATGGGTAAAGAACTGATGCGTGTCGAAACGGATCCCTGCCATGTCTATCACTTTGGAAATGCCTACGAACGAGGCAATACCATTGTTATCGATGCGCTGGTGTCTCAGGTCGAACCCTTGATGCCCGATAGACACGGGAAATTTGCATCGGATGGAAAAGGTTCTGCGTACTTAGCGCGCTGGACGATAGACCTCAAAAAACACAGTATTCAGTTGGAGTATCTGGACAAAAATGCGGGTGAATTTCCGCGTTTTGATGAGCGCTTTAATGGCTATGCGTATCGTCATTTGTATATGGCGGGAGAGGGGAGATCAGAGGGTCTTTTTGATCAGATTGTGCATTATGATTTACAGCAGGGGAAACAGGTTGTGCATGAATTTGGACAAAATATTCCGAGCGAACCCGTTTTTGTGCCACGCTCTTCTCAGGAAGGTGATGGATATTTATTGGTCGTGGTCTATCGCACGCAAGAGGATCGCAGTGATGTGGTGATTTTGGATGCGCAGCATATTGATGCTGAGCCTTTAGCCGTGATTAAAATCCCGCACCGAATTCCGTTTGGGTTTCATGGGAATTTTGTAAGAATTTAATAAAACCGACGTAGGAATTGCTTTGTGGGTTTCAGGCCTTAGTCATATTCAGCTCTTTCCTCAAAAAATCCAAGTCAATCGGGAACTGCGCTCGGCCCGATTGATTGTCGCTGTTAAAATCGGCAAATAAGGCTTCCAGTTGCTCTCGACCTACTTTTGTTTTAGCCGCGGCTCTGGGCGTTTTACGATTAAGAGCTGGAATCTTGCTATCCAGCCAATGTTCCCAATGCTTTGCATGCAGCGCTTTCAGCATTTCCTGGACTTCTGGACGATCATTGATATCGTCTTCGGGCTCGGCGAGCGGTTGATTCTCAAGCTTTTTGATGTAGGCTTCGGCAGACTCTTGTTTAATGTTGCGATAGACGGCTGATTGTGACAGTCGTTGCTTGACGATTTTCTTTGCAAGTGTCGCACGCTCATTGGAGTTTACTTTGATCATTAGCTCGCCTGGGCTGATGTAAATATCGCCGAGAACCGTGTTATCAAGCTCTGGGTTCGTTGCGTGACCCGTTCTGCACCAACGAAACTCAATGGATTTCATTTCTTTTTTGGCATTAAAATTGGCTTCTTCTAGCAGTTCATCTCGCTCCACGATTAATGCTAAATCGCATAGGGCATCAAAGGCTTCTTGAGGACTGCATTTCAATTCAAAATAAACCTCATTGATGACCAGAGAATCACCATCCGTATTCACCATTCTCGGTTTGGGGCTGCGCCTGAGCATTTCAACAGTTTCAATAAAAAGTCTGCGAATATCAATGGAAAAATCAAATAGATCAGCGGTATTAAAATGACGAGTGCGGCGATGTTGGCGGCGAAATGCTTCTACGTCAAGACGATACCGTGCGGGCAAAGGCACAGGATACATGCCAGAGGCAATGCTATGACCATCCATACTGAGCACACGTGCCATAATTAATTGGCCGACCTCTAAGCTGCGCGTGGCTGCTTTTTCCTGAATCGTAATGCGTGTGCCACATAGCAGATCCAGTAGAGTCATGCTTTTGTCAGGTTCAATCTGCTCAATTTGATAAATACTGTAAAATGTTATGAGATTGGTTTCAATAATTCTTGCTTCATATGGGGATACAAGATCTTTACCTGCTTGAAGTACGCCGGCTCCAAAAGGCATTTTTGGAAATTCGTTTAATTCTGGTTCTGCTTGATCTGGCACCCAGTTGAATAAAAGCCAGGGCAGAAAAGTTTGTTCTAGGCCTGCGACATCTTGCCTAACATGAGTCTCATCGAGCCAGGTAAAAAATTCATTGAGTGCATGTTTGGTCCCCTCCTTGCCATAAAATTTCATGACAGGTGTAATTAGGGTTTCAATCAAATGCCCTTCTGTCGCCCGCAATGTCCGCCAATCATTAGCAGCAAAGGGAGATGTAAAGCTTTGGGAGTCTGCACAGCATTTTTTGTATTTCTTGCCGCTACCGCATGGGCATGGGTCGTTTCGACCTGGTTTCATGTTCGATGCTCCTTTTAGTTCATGTTATTTTTAATGTTTCTCTGCAGCTGCTTTCCCATCTCTGTCAGTCGATATTTTTGCAGTCGGCTATTCGGTTTGTCAGGCATCGTCATTTCGACAACGCCTGCTATTAATGCGGGTTGGAGGTAATTCAGTCGAAAATGCTCATCATTTTTGAGGGCTAGGCTCAGTTGTAATTCTTGCCTGGACATTTCACTGTGGAGGTGTGAGATCAGTTGTTTGACTTCCGTGGTGACTTCCGCGGTGACTTCCATGGTGACTTCCGTGGTGGGTGTGATTTCAGCTTTCAGTGGAATACGTACAAGTTGCTTGCCAATTTCGGTGAGTCGATATTTTTGCAGTCGGCTATTGGGTTTGTCAGCAAGAGTCATTTCAATAACATTGGCGGATAATGCGGGCTGTAGGTATGTCAGTCTGAAATGTTCGTCATTCTTGAAGGCCAGGCTCAGCTGTAATTCTTGTCTCGACATCTCACCATGGAGGTGGGAAATCAGTTGTCTGACTTCCGTGGTGACTTCCATGGTGACTTCCGCGGTAGGCTCGATTTCAGCCTTTAGAGGAATGAGGGTCGAATAGACTGAGCCATCTTTATATTGAGCCTGTGCGCCAGGTGTATAAAGGGGAAGATATTTATCAATATTGATCATGCCTGAGCCTAGTTCATCCACCCAGGCCAGCTGAGCAAAAAATTTAGAAATGGTAGGATTGCGTGGGAAAGGAACGACCTCAGTTGACTCGATGGGGCCTGCAAAACGACCATTGCTTGCATTGCTGGTTTCAACCCGATCCTTGTAAATAATGAGGCGGGCGGGGTAAGCGCTGGTGTATTCGCGATGCACTAAAAAATTGGCTATCACTTCGCGGAAAATTTTATCGCGTAAGCTAATGCGTGCCAGACCTTCCAGATAAAAAGGATCCGGCAAATGTTTGGCAATAAAATCAAGTAAGCGGGGATAGGCTTCGATCAGGTTGCAATACAGTGTTTCTCGGTCATCATAGCGGTCTAATTGCTCAACCCGAAGGAGAGCATCGATTTTATAATGGGGGAGAATGCTGTGAATCATTTCGTCTGTTCCGAGCAATAATACGGCGGCGAGCGTGTATCCTTCTTTGTTGCTTTCCCAGTCACGCAGATATAGTCCTGCTTTGTGCAATAGTTGTTCGTCGCTGAGTTGCAGCCAGGGGTGGTGATTGCTCCGGCTTAGCATGAGGTTGCGGCATTTTGGCAAAAGGTCGAGGCGTAAATCTTGCATGCGAATTGCTGGATAAATGCGGTCTTCGGTATAGGTCTGTCGTTTGCGATTACTGAGTTCAGCAATCCGGAGCGGTTCAGCTACACGAAAATCACCATCATTGGCGCGATCAAATACAATGCCAGCAGATCTATGCACTTGTGAACTGGCGGGGACTTGAATATGTAGAATCGTATGGCCATCGATAACATGATCGTTCGCAAATAAAATAAAGGGTGGGTTCAGTTTTTGCGGGTTGTTTGATAGGCTGGTGAGGTTGTCTTTAATGGATTCGACTTGTTCGGGAGCGATGCCTAATATTTGTCCCTGGTCATTCACGCCCAGAAAAATATCACCGCCATCTCTGTTCAGCATGGCGCAAATGGTCTCAAAGAGATTAGCGGGCAGGGCTTGGCGCGCTTCTTTAAATTCCAGGCGGATATTTTCTTGCTGACTGAGAAGCTTATGTAATTTATCTTCGAGCGTGTTTGAACTCATTTGTTCCTTTTGGATGCATCTTCCAGAAAAAAAGTTTAGCTGGTATTCTATCGTAAATCTTCAGGATTATTCTACTTCGTACTTGTGTTACTCGGACACTTATAAGGCGGCTATAAGTGTCCGAGTAACCCAGAGCTTTCATGATAGGGTTTTTGCGGGAGACTCACGGGAGGATTGCTCTTCAATTTCCATCAAAAAACCTCACAAATTCCCAAAGCTATTTTTTAAAAATCCACTGCAAGCCTTTATTTTCCTATTGTGTATTTTTGAGGGCTGTTGTACAATACAGCTAGATAGAGGATTCGTAATCAGTAGGTCGGCGGTTCGATTCCGCCTGACAGCACCAGCTTTATCAGTAACTTATTTTTTAGCGTCTTCACGGTTTTTCGCTCTGGGTAGCGTTTTGGGTAGCAGAATGCATCCTGCAGTCTTTTTGCAGCAGTCATTTATTGACATCGACATTCAATAAGCTTAATGTATG
>CANJQG010000056.1 GCA_947476405.1 Thiotrichales bacterium | reverse complement strand
ATTGACTTTGAAGCAAGCCTCAATTCCAAAACGGTGAAAATCCTGGTGTATAATAATCAGGTTGTTGACCCTGTCGTGGCGCAATTTAAAAAGATTGCAGAAAAAAATAATATTCCGGTTGTCGGTGTTTCCGAACTCATGCCAACAGGGCACACCTATTACGAGTGGATGCATCAAAATTTGCTGGATGTCGCATCAGCCTTAGGGGTCAAAGCATGATTGGGATTGATAATCTTTCCCTTAAAGTGCCGGGGAAAATCTTGTTTGAACATTTCTATGCTGATATTCAACGGGGCGAACGAATTGGTATTTTTGGCCCGAATGGTGCAGGAAAGAGCACTTTTTTAAAAGCCTTGCTTGGCTTGGTTCAGCCGCATCAAGGGCAGGTCAAAATTGATAAAAAAACCATCGCCTATCTACCTCAAGAAATGGATACATTACCGGTTGATTATTCCGTATCTGGGTTTTTAAAAAGTACCGTCCGCGGTGCGCGCTGGGGTTTACCGAATCTCACTTCAGTACGTCAGGAGATTGAAACTGCTTTGCATCAAGTAGATGCCCTCCATTTACAAGATCATTTATTAAAAAACTTATCCGGCGGGGAGCGTAAGCGCGTGATGCTGGCAGCAGTTCTGATGGAAAGTCCTGCTATTTTATTACTGGATGAGCCTTTGGCAAATTTAGACCCCCATTATCAAACAGAACTATTAAGCTTGATTGATCAACTGCAGCAACGCCTCAAGCTCACGATATTAATGACTGCGCATGACTTTAATCCCTTATTGCCTTTTTTAGATCGGGTGATGTTTATCGGAAAGGAGCGTGCGGTATTAGATGCACCCGAAAAAGTCATTAATACAGAAACGCTGAGTCGCCTGTATCAAACTGCTTTAGAGGTCATTGAATTTAAAGGACGTAAATGGGTTCTTTCTGGCAATTCAGAAATCTTTTTGAAATCCGAACATTGTCACGGAGGTGCCTGTGTTTCAGTATGAGTTTATGCAGCATGCGTTAATTGCAGTCATCTTGGCTGGACTGATTGCAGGATTAATCGGTTATCTGACTTTGCTGAGGCGACTGGCTTTTGCAGCGCATGGTTTAGGACATATTAGTTTTACGGGAGCCACCCTGGCTTTGCTATTGCAGACTTCGCCGATTTTAGGGCAGTTTGCGGCGACCCTTTGTGCGGGCTTAATGATGGGTTTTCTGGGGGAAAATTTACAAAAACGCGATATGGCAGTGGCCATGGTTTTATCCTTGATGCTCGGCCTGGGTATGCTTTTTTTACATTATGAAACGCAATCAGCGAATGCAGCAACTGCTTTGTTATTTGGAAATATCCTGGGCGTTTCACCCATTGAAATCAAATCGATGGCGGCTGCAGCGATCCTGATTGTCTTAATCTTGCTATGTGTTTTACGACCGCTTGTTTTTGCTTCAATCGCGCCCGCTTGGTCTGAAGCGCGCGGCGTACCGAATCGGGCGTTAGGCATTTTATTTATGCTGCTTTTAGCGCTGGCCGTGACCCTGGTTAGTCAAATCGTGGGGGCACTTTTGGTTTTTACGCTGCTGATTGGTCCCGCTGCAATTAGTATGCATCTGGTGCATCGTTTCTGGCCCGGCTTAATATTGAGCATGACATTGGCCGTCGCCTTTTCCATTGGGGCTTTGATCTTATCTTTTTATAGCAATTGGCCGGTTTCTGTTTGGTTAACGCTGCTGGTTTTTATGGGCTATGGCCTCGTTTATGGGGTCAAAAAATGAAGCTGGCCTTTATTCACCATCAACTAGCCCTATCCGGCGGCATGGAGACCTATTTTCTTGAACTCATCAAGACTGCAACTCAGGCGGGTCATGCCATTGATGTGTTTGTCATGAAGCAAGACCCTAAAATCATCCTGCCTGATGAGGTGCAGGTTCACGTGATTCCTAGTCGTATTTATCCACGCTTCTTACGAAAATATCATTTTGCTTTAAAGTTAAAAAAGCGACTTTTATCTCGCCATTATGATACGGTGATTTCAACCACGCGTTCATTTTCACAAGATATTTTAATTACAGGGGGCACCCATCGCGGCTATATGCGGGCTTTGGGACGCCATACATTAGCCGATTATCTTGAATCTTACCTGGAATCCAAAGCCTATCACCGTGCAAAAAAAATTATTGCTCATTCGCCTGCGCTTCAATCTGAATTAATTGACTTATACGGTATTTCACCTGAAAAAATAACCATGCTCTATCCTCCTGTTGATGTCCGCGCTTTTCAATATCAGAAAAAAAACCCCACATCCCAGCCCCTCCGTTTATTGTTTGCATCCACTTCACACAAACGCAAAGGCGGCTTTTTATTATTGGATGCATTAAAAAAACTCCCTCCTGAAGATTTTGAGCTCACCGTGGTGGGAAAACCTTTTAAACAAGCGCGTCAGATGCCTCAGGTCAAATGTCTGGGGTATGTCAAAAATATAACTGATTATTATCATCAAGCAGACTGGCTGGTTTTACCTTCTTATTTTGAACCTTTTGGCTTAGTAGTGGTGCAGGCTTTGGAATGTGGGACTCCCGTTATCTTATCTAAACAAGTGGGGGCTGCTGCTTTGCTTGGCCCCGATGAAGGATTGATTCTAGAAAATCAAAATGCATGCGCATTGGCGCAGTGTTTGCAAGACGCCAAAAAGAAGCAATGCTCGATTCAACCTGGCTTTGCTGTACGCCATGGCTTGACTTTGGAGGCTCATTTTGAAGCGGTGCTGGCATGTCACTAATGTTTGTTCAAGTCGCAGTGCCCGGGCCATTTCCGCAAGGGTTGACCTACTTGTCTATTCAAGGCTGTATCGTCGGGCAGCGCGTGATGGTTCCTTTGCGCCAGCGTAAAATTGTCGGCATTGTCACTGCTGTTTTTTCTGAATCGCTTTTGGATGCTACAAAACTCAAGCCTGTGTTCGAAGTTTTTGATGAACCGCCTTTGTTTGATGAGGTTCTATTAGATTTAATGGCCTTTGTACGGACTTATTATCATGCCTCGGCAGGGGATGTATTTTATACCGCAATGCCCTCGCTGCTTTGCAAGGGCAAGCCCTTGACTCAACCCGCTCGCCAATCAAAAAAACCGCCTCCTCAAATAGATCGCTCAGACTCAAAGACCTTGATTTTAAATGGAGATCAGCTGAAATGTGTTGATGATATTGCTTTGCATTTATCTGTGTTTAGCGTGCATCTTTTGGAAGGCGTCACCGGATCGGGTAAGACTGAAGTTTATCTGGAATTGGTTCAAAAAGCTTTGGACCAGGGCCGTTCTGTGTTGGTTTTAGTGCCTGAGATTGGCCTGACACCGCAGACTTTAAAACGATTTCAGGCGCGTTTTGGGCCTGCGGTGGCCGCCTATCATTCCGGCCTCACTGAGACGGCAAAACGCACGGTCTGGCGACAGACTTTATGGGGTGAAATAAAATTAGTGATTGGGACCCGTTCAGCTATTTTCTTGCCTTTGCAAAACTTGGGTTTGCTGGTGATCGATGAGGAGCATGATAGTTCCTACAAGCAAAATGTGGGCGTGACGTATTCTGCAAAAAGCATTGCGATTAAACGCGCGATGCAACAGCATTGTGCGATTATTTTAGGGTCTGCCACCCCCAGCATTGAGGCTTTATATTTTGCAAGAGAAGGGCGATATCACTATCATCAGTTAAATCTTCGTGCGCGGGGACATGTGATGCCAGAAATTAAACTCATTGATATGCGACAACAGCCTAAAAAATCAGGTTTAAGTCGGCCTTTATTAGATGCAATGCGTCAACATTTAGAGCAGAAAAAACAGGTGCTGATTTTTCTGAATCGTCGGGGATATGCGCCGATTATGCTGTGTCATGATTGTGGTGCACGCCTAAACTGTCCAGATTGTGAAATGAGTTATACCTTACATCAAAGGCCACCCATGTTGATTTGCCACCATTGCAGTCGCATGGCGCGGGTGCCCAAAGCCTGTGCAAAGTGTGGACACCCTGAATTAATCACTGTCGGGCAAGGTACTGAGCAACTTGAAGAATGCCTGAACGCAGAATTTTCACAATATGCTGTCGTACGTCTAGATCAAGACGCAATGCGCCTCAAAGGAAGTTTGGAGGCAACGTTAAAGCAAATTCATGACGGCGAGGCACAGATTATTATTGGTACGCAGATGTTGGCTAAAGGCCATGATTTTGCGCATATTACTTTGGTTGGAATTGTCGATTTAGATTATGGTTTTTTTGCACCGGATTTTCGGGGGATGGAGCGCATGGGGCAATTGCTGATTCAGGTGGCAGGCCGGGCTGGGCGTTTTTTAGGATCTGGGGAAGTATTGATTCAAACCCATGTACCCGATCATCCCTTATTGCGCTTATTGCTCAAAGAGGGGTACCGCCCCTTTGCAACAGAATTGCTGGAAGAGCGTAAAGCCGCGGGCTGGCCACCGTTTCAATATATGGCCTTGTTTCGCGCAGAGCATCGTGATGAAACAAAATTAATGGATTTTTTGAATCAGATTAAGACGCACTTAGCTGAACAAGGCTTACGTATTCTGGGACCTGTAGCTTCAACCTTGCGTAAAAAAGCGCTTTATTATCGTGCGCAGCTTTTGTTAGAAAGTCCAAAGCGGGCAGCTTTGCATCAAGGATTAAGCGCACTCGAAGATTATTTGGCTTCACAACGGAACCTGCCGCGTTATACGATTGACGTGGATCCCCTTGAAGTTTAGAATCGCATTATCTAGAAAAAGGGGCGCACATGTTCGCAAATGGAAAATTTTTCTCTGAAATCCTTCGTTCGGTGATTATTTTAGTGATGATGATGGCGTTAGTTGGCTTAGTGTATCCCTTATTGATGACTTTGGTGGGCAAGGCAGTCTTTCCTGAAAAAACGATGGGAAGCTTGATTTATAATGCTCAGGGGCAGACGACCGGCTCCGCGCTGATTGGGCAGCATTTTACAGCACTCGGTGATTTTTGGACTCGACCCTCCGCGAGTCAGGATAATCCACTCCAGTCAGGGGGCTCTAATTTAGGTCCCACCAATCCCCAATTATTAAAAAATATTCAAACTCAAATCACGCTTTTAGAAAAAGCAAACCCGACTCAAACCGCCCCTATTCCTATTGATTTGGTGACTGAATCAGGAAGTGGCTTGGACCCTGATATTTCGGTTGCAGCCGCTGAATATCAAGCCGTTCGGGTTGCGCAGGCACGGCATCTCGATAGACAAATCGTTGAACACTTGATTGTTCAAAATACTCAGGCACGCCAATGGGGTCTATTGGGTGAGCCTGTTGTTAATGTGATTCTCTTGAATCAGGCTTTAGATCAGGTTGCATCTTAATGGCTGTGATTTCAATCAGCGGGCCCGATGCGCGAAAATTCCTCCAAGGTCAATTGACCTGTGATCTGAATCTTCTTTCTGAAACGCATTCTCTTCGTGCTGCGCATTGCAATCTAAAGGGCCGTGTTGAGGCGTTGTATGCGATTTCAATGCAAGGTGATGTGATTAAACTGCACACGCCAGATGATGTGGCTGAACATGCCTTCAAACACTTGCAGCCCTATGCGCGATTTTCCAAAGTCACATTAGACTTGGTTTTGACAGGTGAAAAAATGGATGAGGCCACGCGTATTGCAGAGATTCAATCCGGTATTGCGAGGCTACATCCTGACACAGTAGGGCGTTTTTTGCCCCAGGAATTGGGTCTGGTTGAATTGGGTGTAGTCGATTTCAAAAAAGGCTGTTATCTCGGCCAGGAAATTGTCGCCCGCCTGCATTATTTAGGCAAGCTGAAAAAGAAGTTCATGTATCAGCATCTGCATGGCAAGACAGAGGGGCTGGAGATTGTGGATGCGTGTGGCGAGCATGCGTTGGTGTTGATTTAAACACAGCTCAGATAGCTTAACAGTGCGGTGGTTTCACAGGTTCCGCTTCCGAGAGGCTTTAGGCAGTGTGCGATATAGTCCACGCCATTTTGTCCTGATAAATTCACCTGCAACTCCAGGCGAACAATATATGCTCAATATATTGCGCCGACCCTCGCCTCTCAAATGCCTTGTCTAGGCATATTGATTTGATAAATCTTCTGTATCTGGTTTAATCGTATGAGCTGATCGCACTTTTATTCACCCCCGGTTTAATAAAGAAATCCAAACACATACAAAGGTAAGCTATGCCCCGTTCGGACCAAAACATTATCTTTGATTAAATACGCCGGTAAAGTAGCGGTCAAGGCTTCATTCATTTGGAGTACACTCCAAGCTTTTAGATTTTGCAAGTCTAGCTGATGCCTACGAAATCTTGATCTAAGTGTTTAAAGAAAAAAATCAATACAATCGAGAAAACAGAATGCTTTCTTTGATTATAGGCTTCTCGATTTTCATTATAAAGCGCAGTGTAATAGCTGCGCTGCTTGGGGTCAGTCAGCGTTTTGAGGCTTTCCTGAAGGGCTGCGAGTTCTTTGGCCTCAGTCCGCAAGCTGGTATAGTTCGCAAGCAGATACAGGGCCAACATAAACACCAGCAGAATCAGAAAGTGGCCTATAAAAACCATGGTTTATCCTATTTTCTGATCGCGTTAGCGCTCAGCAATCCGTTGCGAATCTGCGTTTCCAGGTCGCTAATGGTGGTGGGGGAGGATGCTAAGAAAACACTGTTTGTGCCGCTTTTGGCGCCGATTTCTTTCAAGGTATCGCAATATTGGGACATCAATACTAAAGTCATGATGTCTTTTGCTGACACTTCAGGCGCGATTTTTTTGAATTCATCGACCGAAGTGCCCATGCCGCCGATAATGGCTTTTCGTGCATTCGCCAAGCCTTCCCCTTGTAAGCGCATGCTTTCGGCTTCGCCTTCAGCTTGTTTAATGCGGATGATTTTTTCGGCCTCTCCTTTTTGCGTGGCTGCAACGCGCAGACGCGTGGCGGCATTGATTTCGTTCATCGCCTGTTTGACTTTTTCATCTGGATTAATATCGGTTACCAGGGCTTTCAAAATGGCATAACCGAATTGTTGCATGATTTCTTTCAGCTCAGCTTCAACGGATTGCGCGATTTCTTCTTTTTTCTCAAAGACTTCATCTAAGGTAATTTTAGGCACTTTGGCGCGTACCACATCAAACACAAAAGATTTAATCTGGGCTTGATGATCTGTTAATTTATAATAAGCCTCATAGACTTTATCCTGCAAAGTCGCATATTGCACGCTGACATTTAAGTTCACAAAAACATTATCATTTGTTTTGGTTTCAACCATCACATCTAATTGACGCAAACGTAGATTCACCAGCCCGGCGACTTGTTCCAAAAGCGGAATTTTAAAGTTAATCCCGGGCCCTGCCAAACGTTTAAATTTGCCTAGACGTTCAACCACGCCAACGGTTTGTTGCCGAATGGTGAAAATAGAATTAGCTGCGATTGCAAACAATACAACGACGACAAAAGCAATTACAATAAGTTCAATTGTTGACATTTTTTATCCTGTAAATATAAAAAGGATTTCATTGTATCATATCTTTCTGAGTATTTGACAGGGAAGCTGAAATAAACAAATCCAATAAATCTTTTAAATTCAACGGAAACCTGAGTAGCCATCCAGTTGAGTGGTCACCAAAAAATACTTGAAATAAATAATAATTTAATGTAAAATCAATGATGGTAATATTAAAAATCACAATTAAGGAGAGGAGCATGAATATTGAGATCCGTTTGCTGGAAGTATTGCCATATCATGAGGCTAATGATTACGAGCTTTGCTTGGAAATGCAGAGATACAGTAAAGCTGAACTAATAGAGATTATCACTAAAACGAATTCGCTGACTGCAGAATTTTTTGATAAACGAGGAATATCTCCAGGTAGAATCATAATACTCCAAGGTGGTTGTAGTATAGAGGAGCAGTGCTTTTTCAAAATGGACGAGCATGAGAGGTTATGTGTCGTCTTTAAAAAAGATTGGACGAACGATATGGCTATCATTAATAATAAGGACCTTTCTATATGGGCTCGAATCAATGCGCTTCAGCGAATTTCGTCCAAATTTTGTCAATCGACTACTCCAGATCAGTTAAAAAATCCCTTATTCGCAGAGCTTATTAAAGAATATAGCACCGCACAAGGCTATTCTTTTGCATTTAACCTTGCGAAAGAGGGAAATACAGAGGCGTTTAATTATTGGGTTGGGACGAATGGTGGAATTGGCTCAATTGGCTCAATTGGCAGTAGAGCAGCGAAGCATGGAAAGCCTTTGCTGACGGAGGATCTAAAGACCTTTCTGATAAGATGTGAGAATGAAGCGAGATCCCCATCAATGCCCGCTCTCACAAGCTATTCAAACCCCATTCTTAATTCTTTATTATCCGTAGAGGCTATTCACACTGCAGTGGGTTCACTGACTCCGACTTCTAGAACAGCATTAACTTTTGATGTGCCCGATTCAGAAACAGACTTTCGTCAGAAAGCATTATTTATGTTTTCCAAGCTTTGCAAGATGCTTTTTTTTACAGATATTGAATTGCCCCTCCCTGAAAGATTCACGTCAATAGTGGGCAAATCGACTGCCTTTTTGGCCAAATTTCCCAATATTTCTTTGAAGGAAATAAATGATTTTGGGTTGTCTTTAATGTTCACAGATGGAATACATATAAGCCTTAGCAATAGTGCTCTGCATTATCAAATTTCGCTAACAGGCTATTGCATGAGTAGTATTGAACTACCTACTGTAACAGCCTCTGCTGTGGCTGCTACAGCAATGGCATTTGGAACTGCGGCTTCTGTACCTGCGGCTTTTGGCGCAGGTGGGCCATCTTGGTAATTAAGCGTTAGTCAAAAAGATAAGTTCTGCCACACGGAGCTCTTCTGCGCGATTTGGGACACCTGAAATATATATCTTTCAAAAATATTTAAATTTCTGTATAATTGTCCACTTGGTTTTTGTTTTATAAAAGTAGGAGCGACATGTTTACAAAGAAAATTACCCTCTTTGCCCTGGTAATGTTGATTACAGGGTCGATTGATAGTATCCGAAACCTGCCTTCTACGGCTTTTTTTGGACCCAGCCTGATTTTCTTTTTTATTCTGGGGGCTTTGTTCTTTTTGATTCCTGGCGCATTGATTTCTGCGGATTTGGCGGCGGCTTATCCCGAAAAAAGTGGTGTATATCAATGGGTCAAACGCGCTTTTGGAGAAAAAACAGCGTTTTTAGCAATTTGGTTGCAGTGGGTTAATACTTTGGTTTGGTTTCCCACCATGCTGGCCTTTATTGCGGGAACCGTCGCCTATTTGATTGCACCAAAACTCGGGACAAATAATATTTTTTTGATGTGCGTGATTGTCGGTGGATTCTGGCTGCTGACCTTACTTAATTTGCGAGGAATTGATGTTTCAGCTCGTTTTGCCAGCGTATGCACTTTGGTGGGCATGGTGATCCCCATGGGACTGATTATTATTCTTGCCGTGATTTGGTTAGTCATGGGCAAGCCTTTGCAAATCAGCTTTACTTGGCCCAATATGTTGCCGAGCTGGCATGGAATGAATAATTGGTTTTCGTTGACGGGTGTCATGACCAGCTTTCTCGGGATTGAATTAGCTGCGGTGCACATGGCCAATATTAAAGATGCACGCATTACCTACCCACGTGCGATGATGATTGCCATGGTGATTTTGCTTTCGACTATGATTATGGGCTCCCTTGCGATTGCGATGATGGTGCCGCAGTCTCAGATTATCTTGAATCAAGGCGTCATGGAAGCCGTCAATATTTTGCTT
>CANJQG010000055.1 GCA_947476405.1 Thiotrichales bacterium | reverse complement strand
TTTAAAATAGAAGAAATAGGCCCGGAAATTTTTATTTTTTAAAATTATGAGTCTGAATTCAAATCGCGGACAAGCAAAAAACTCTTGGAGGCTTTGTTAATGTTGGCTTGTAGCTTGGCTATCCTCAATTAAACCGGACAGCAGTGATATAATGACAAGAATTTGCTCAATGCGCTCAAATACCAGGATGCACTATCCTTGGGTTACTCAATCAATAATCCGCCGCAGTTTTTACAGGAGAGAATAACTCGCCAGAAGAATGACTATGCCATGACCGCTTGTCTCATTAACGCGTTGTTTTTGAGTGTTTTTATTTTGTCCATATTGATGTTGAACAAATATTGGGAATTTTCGATGTGGGGCGGTTCATTTAAAATAACTGGAGAAATATTGCCTTTGCCCATCCTTTTTATGCTGCAAAATAGAGTCATCAAAAATAATGGCCCAGCCCATGCCAACCAATTCTTGATGGCCACGGTATTTACATTGATTATTTTCATGGTCTATTTTACATGCATTGTTAGCCTGCCTTATCCTGAAAATGATTTGACCACAATGGCTTTTGGTACGCTATATCATGCAACCCTTGAACATTCTGCTGTTTACATAGTTGGTTTTATTCTGACAGGCATAATCAACATTTACATGAATCCTATGCTCAGCCGTAACAGTCAGAACTTGCCCATCGTATTAAAGATCAGCTTAAGTCTCTGCACTACTGTCACAATATTTTTTATTATTACAGCGGTCCTTTTTATGGTCACTCACCAGGCAGGCTATTCCTTTTTAGATTACTTCTATTCAATTCTATTTGCGTGTTTTGTGTCTTTGATTTGTAAGTTATGGTTGGTTTTTAAAAGCGCGCTATGAAGTATTATTATCAGCAAAATTTTTTCCTTCTTTATCCATGGCAATTAAAGTCAATATGGTGGACATAGATGGCTCCTTTTGGTTGTGGCGTTACGATAAGTGATAAATCTTACCTATTGTCATTGCGCTTACAATTGCCAATACCATTAAAATAGTGGCATAGAAGATAATTCTGTAGATCATTTTTATCTGCATAGGCATGATTAAGTTAACAGTCCTGATTAGAAATGATTTTGATCTCGCAGCAATAGCAGGATTGGGTATCCAACCAGATCCAATCAGGTAGGTAAATACGAATCTTCTATAAAGGTGCCACCACTTCAATTTTTTAGTTGAGTCAATCAGGTAAAACCAGCCTGGCCTATATTCAGGTTGTTGTAATAATATCAGTCTAAATTTTTCCACCCAAAAAAGCGCGATGTAACAATAGAGGGACCATGCAACAATAAAAGTAGCACAACCTAATAAAATTAATGCATTAAAGAAGAGGCTCATTAATGCCCTCCGTTTGAAGTCAGTTTATTTTGGTATAACATTGTGCCCCCTTTTTCTCCAAGCCAGCCCACTCCATACCCTGTGCCCACAGAAACTGCAAAAACCGTAGCAGTACATACAAAAAAGCCTGCGCCAGCAGTTTCAATATCAAGAGCCATATTACATCCTAAAAATTCACCTGCTGTTTCTTCAGAAGAAACAGTGACAGTATTAAGGGCGGTTCTAGCTCCAAGGGCGCCCAAAGCACCGCCCGCAACATTTCCAACAAACTCACCACCATCCTCTGTCGCAGCTTGATAACATAATGGACTTGTAGGATTTGCTTTGCAAGCCTGGTAGATTTTAAAGACTGTGTCAGCAGCACCTAAGGCAAACAGGAATTTACCCAGTCCACTTGAAATCAATGCAGTGTTTTGACCTTTCATGTAGATGGCTTGCAAGCCTTTAATTTCTTCGTTTTCCAGTAAATCCTGCAGGCTTAAAATATTGCGTTGCCAGGGAATTTTGGTGTCCGTTTCGATTGTCGCTATATCTTTTGGAAGACCCGCTTTGTCGATGAAGACTTGTATTTTTTGTGTCAATGCTTCTGTCGCTTCAGTAATTTCTGACTTGAGGGTAATCATGGCCGCTTGATTGCCGGTCAGGCCAATTCTGTGAGCCTTTTCACCCAGACTGGCGAGGTCTTCAGCAGCGGCTTTGACCGCTTCAAAATTTTTATCGGCCAGATCAAAACCTGCTGAGGCGAATTCTGCAGATTTTTCCAGAGAAAAATACGCATATCCTAATAGGCTAACACCTGATGCATACAGGCTTTGAGTCATTTCATCTAATTTGGCATGGGCAGTTTGAATGGCTTTCATCGTCATCTGAATGGGGCGTAAATCGTCTGCGCTATATTTTTGATTGACCATGGGGAGATAGACCCAGGCTCCAGCAGGGAGTTGGGTGCCATAAGTTTGCAAAATGAGATGGTGGAAAATTTCTTTTCTGGCTGAGGATTCGCTGCCGAATAATTGCATTGAAAGTGCGGTGATTAAGATGGACTCTGGCACAACGTAGATATAATGCTTAATCGCTGGATTTAAAATTGGTTTTTTCGTAGCAGACACAGCCTGCACCGTCTTCATCCCTGCAGCATCGCTTTGATACACCTGAGAATAACTGCCTTGAGCCACATTAATCTCAGTATGATGCTGAGTAAAACCGCCTGCCGCATCTTGAGTCAGGGCGCTTTGCATAATCGGATTATTGACATCGCCGACCGTTTCATAATGATTACCACTGGCGACGCGTTTGGCATAGCCGCTGCTGGATTCTTGAATGCCGTGGGCGGTGGCTGAAGTATCAAGCAAATCTTGATTGGTGCCTAGGCTGATGTGCGCATCATGGGCATCACTGTCTTGCAGATGGACGGCGAGTTGACCGTAGGGATTGGTGGCGTCTTGACGAGTCAGGTGCATGCCTAGGCCTGAAGTCGTCTCTAGGCGGCTTTGGCGATAGTTTTCTGGGGTGACTGGGGATTCTCGGCCTTCGTTGGTGAGGCTGCCCACAATCATCCAATCGGTGTTCAGGCCATTTTGCGAGGCTAACAAAACTTCGGCTTTGCCAGTCACACTGTGCGCCACGCCGCCACCTTGAGTAGTGGTTTCTTGCAGCTCACGCAGCATCACAGGTGGGTTTTCATTTCCAGCGGCTAAATCAATGGGGAATTGGACTTGATGCTGACCCATATCGTTGATATTGGCGAGTTCTGGAATCATGCCGCCTCGCAAAAATCCGGGCATTTTTGCGGGTTCTTGATAGGGACCCAGCCAGGCGCCCTGATCACTATAGGGGCGTGCTAAGCCACTCACTTCAAAACGCCAGACATCATTGTATTGCTCAGCATGGATTTTGAGGCTTTCGATAAATACTTCAACAGGCTCGGGGCGTTGATAGTGATTGACTTGCAAGCGTTCGCCAATCAAAAGATCGCTGTAATAACTGCCAATGGTAAAGGTCTTTTGATGGGCATTGAGTTGGTCTGTCAGGCGTGCGGCGATTAAATCATATTGATCGCTGGGTGCATAACAGGGAATAGAGGTGATGCCGGGATCGATCTGGCTGCTTTTTTCTGTACGAGCGCGTGAGCCTTCTGGATCGAAGGGGTCAAAATAAAAAGGCTTAGCCTTGCGAGACAGCGTTTGATTCAAGCCAAATTGATAAAAAAAAGGGGTCTCGTTTTGAGTGACAGTGTCTTTTTTGTCAGGAAGGTGTTCGATGACTTGGCCTCGATTCGGCAGGGCTTGCGGCGTATCGATTACCACCAATTGCTCAAAATTTTCATGTTGCACAAAATAATAACGTGCGCCCATTTGAAGCGTCTGCTCAAAAAAGGCCAGGTCGTTATCGGCGTATTGCACCAGCGAGCAGTTAAATTCCGTTGTCAGCAAAGAATCCGTCACATTGAATTCAGCGCGATTGGCAGGCAGGCCGCGTTCTCTCAGCAAATTATCCACTACTAATTGAGCCTGACTGAGATAAGACTGCTTGTTGAAGACTCTGAACTGGCGGGAAAAACGCAACAAATATAAAAAGGGCCGAATGGTCACGGTATTAAACTGATATTTTTTGGCGGGATCGTATTCAATATCGAGATCCGTCACAAAGCCGTGAATAAATTTGCGTTCGCCTGATGGACTAAGATAACTCAAATGCGCATTGCGAAAGACAATCTGTTTAAAATCGAGCGCTGAATCCAAGCGCAGTTGCACATTGAGCGTATAGCACTGGCTGAGCGTGTCTTCATAAATAAAATGCTGGGCAACATGGTCAATGGCACCCTCTTTGCCCTCTATAGACAACATATAAACAACCCCAATAATGATCAGATGTCTAAATATTATTCTTAAAATATGAGGCTGTCAAGTGAGCATGTTTCAGATTATTGAGCATCTTCATACTTTTATCCTATTGAGAGGTTAAACCCTGCTCAAACAATTTTTGACTGCGTCGCCCATATCACTTGTTGAAACCCAAACAGCACTTGAATCAGTCAGATCTCGCGTGCGAATTCCTTGTTCCAAAACAGCTTCAACAGCCTGCATAATCTGCGCTGCTTCGAGGTCTAATTTAAAAGTGTATTTGAACATCATCGCCACACTCAGAATGGCCCCCAGCGGATTGGCGATATTTTTGCCCGCAATATCGGGCGCACTGCCGTGAATCGGCTCATATAATGAATACTCATCCCCAAATGATGCAGAGGGCAACATACCCAATGAGCCTGTCAGCATTGAAGCCTCATCAGACAAAATATCCCCAAATAAATTGGAGGTCAACATGACATCAAATTGAGATGGACGGTAGACCAACTGCATGGCGGCATTGTCCACATACATATGCGATAAGGCCACATCTGGATAGTCCTGATCATGTACTTTTTGAACGATCTCACGCCATAATTGTGAGACCTCCAACACATTCGCTTTATCAATAGAACAGACTTTCTGACTGCGCACACGCGCTAAATCAAAAGCGACTTTAGCAACACGCTCAATCTCTGATTCGCTGTAAACCATTGTATTAAAGGCTTTTCGTTCGCCATTTTGAATCTCAATGCCACGTGGTTCGCCAAAATAAATGCCACCTGTCAGTTCTCGCACGATCATCAAATCTAAATCTGCCACCCATTCTTTTTTTAAAGGAGATGCGTCAGCCAAAGCAGAAAAACAGACGGCTGGACGCAAGTTCGCATATAATCCTAATGCCTTGCGAATATGCAACAGTCCCTTTTCTGGACGGATGGCTGTAGGCAGAGACTCCCATTTGGGCCCACCCACTGCGCCTAATAAAACGCTATCAGCCGCCTTGGCTGAAGCAATCGTTGTCTCAGGCAGGGGCACACCCGTTGCATCAATCGCTGCACCGCCGATCAGACCCTCAATCAACTCAAAGTGATGTTTGCCCTGGGCATTAAACCAAGTCAAGATTTTACAAGCCTCGCGCACGACCTCAGGCCCAATCCCATCACCGGGCAGAATTAAAATTTGTTTTTTCACAATATTGCTCCTCGAACGCGTTGATCTGATTGATATATTTTAAAGTTTCAGCGATTTCATCCAAGCCTTCCAATAACACTTGACGACGTTTCGCATCAATTTTAAAAGGAATCCCTCCAATGTTTTGTCCTGCTAAATCGACCGTTACAGGCGTTTTAATCTGACACAAAGCTTGGCAGACCTCGCGCGGCAGGGTGATCAACAATAAGCCATTTTTAAACGCATTGCTATAAAAAATATCTGCAAAACTCGGGGCAACAATGACTTTGATGCCGAAGTCTAACAAAGACCAGGCAGCATGTTCACGACTCGATCCACAGCCGAAATTTTCCTCTGTGATAATGATTTCTGCCTGCCGATAGGCTGCATTTTTCAAGATAAAGTCTGAGCCCATCTCCGCAAACAAAAACTGCCCCAAGCCGCTGCGTTTAATCGTCTTTAAATATTGTTTAGGAATAATCATATCCGTATCAATATTGGCGATTTCAATGGGCGCGATGATACTGTTAACGGTTTTAAATGACTGCATGATTTTCTCCAAAAATTCTGACATCCACTAAATGTCCAGCAATCGCAGCCGCAGCCGCCATGGCAGGACTCAGCAAATGCGTCCGTCCGCCCTGACCTTGACGCCCTTCAAAATTACGATTTGACGTTGAAGCACAACGCTCGCCAGGGCTCAGCTTATCTGCATTCATCGCAAGACACATTGAACACCCAGGCTCCCGCCACTCAAAGCCACTTGCTTTAAAAATAAGATCCAGTCCCTCTGCCTCTGCCTGCGCTTTGACTAAGCCAGAACCTGGAACAATCATGGCATGAACCTGTTTTGCAACCGTTCTACCCTGCGCAATTTTGGCCACTTCACGCAAATCCTCAATGCGGCCATTGGTGCAGGAGCCGATAAACACCTTGTCAATCTTGACCTGATTCAAAGCTTCTCCTGAGGTCAAACCCATATAATGCAAGGCGCGCTCGATGGAGGCTCTTCTGACTGCATTATTTTCGTGCGCTGGATTCGGAACGACAGCGTCAATTGGCAAAACCATTTCAGGGCTGGTCCCCCAAGTGACCTGTGGTGCGATCTCTGTTGCATTGATTTTAATTTCTTGATCATACACCGCATCCGAATCGGCAAACAAAGTCTGCCAATAGGCAACGGCCTTGTCCCAATTTTGAGGCGCCATGGGCCGCCCTTCTAAATAAGAAAAAGTCGTCGCATCCGGTGCAATCAAACCTGCACGGGCTCCGGCTTCAATCGACATATTACATAAGGTCATACGCGATTCCATGGATAAGGCACGAATCGCCTCGCCGGTATACTCAATGACATGACCATTGGCGCCTGCGGTACCAATCTGACCAATCACCGCCAAAATCAAATCTTTTGCAGTAACACCCAAACCCAAATGGCCTTCGATATGAATGCGCATGTTTTTCGCTTTGTACAGGGGCAAAGTTTGAGTGGCCAAAACGTGCTCGACCTCACTCGTCCCAATTCCAAAAGCCAAGGCACCAAATGCACCATGCGTAGAGGTGTGACTGTCTCCACAGACAATGGTCATTCCGGGCCAGGTAAATCCTTGCTCTGGGCCGACAATATGCACAATGCCCTGACGCTTGTCATTCAAATCAAAATAAGGGATGCCGTGCTTCTGACAGTTTTGCTTTAAAGTCTCCACCTGAATCCGTGACGCCTCATCCGCAATGCCCTGCGCGCGATTTTGGGTCGGTACATTGTGATCACAGACTGCAATGATGCTCTCTCGCCGATGTACAGCCCTTCCTGCACGCTCCAGGCCCTCAAAGGCTTGTGGGCTTGTCACTTCATGCACCAAATGGCGATCAATGTAGATTAAACTCGTCCCATCTGATTTATCACAGACAAAATGCGCATCCCAAATTTTATCGTATAAAGTAGCCATGATTTACCTCCTCACCCAAGCTGCGTATTCCGCTGCAATCATCGTCGTGATCTCGCCCACTTTAAAAGTTCTTTCCGCAATTTGTCCAATTGGACAGACTTCGACAGCAGTTCCTGTGATAAAGACCTCGTCTGCAAAATTAACCTCATCAGGCCAAATATGCCGTTCTATCACGGGAATTTTTTTGCTGCGGGCAATCTCTATCACACTGCGTCGGGTAATCCCATTCAAAAAACAATCTGCTGTTGGAGTATGGATTTTCCCCCCTTCTACCATGAAAAAATTAGCACCGGTGCACTCGGCGACGTAACCGCGATAATCCAACATCAAGGCATCATGAAAGCCCGCTTTTTCTGCCTTATTTTTACTTAAGCTGCCGATGATATACAAACCAGATGCTTTAGCAGCAACTGGCGCCATCTCTGGAGAGGGACGAATCCAATCCGCCCAGGCTAATTTCAAGCCGCTTTCAAATACATTGACATTGCCAAAATAGTTTCCCCATTTCCAGGCGGCGATTGCGACATTCACGGAGCATTGATGCGAGGCCACGCTCAAATTTTCGACATTACGCCAGGCGATCGGGCGAATATAGGCATCAGTCAAGCCATTTTTAGCCAACAATTCCATTTTGATTTCATGCAACTCTTGCGGGCTATAATCTACCGTCATGTCCAACATTTCCGCTGAACGATGAAAGCGTTCGCTATGTTCAATCGATTTGAAAATTTTACTTCCGTAAGCCCGCTCTCCTTCAAAGACGGCCGTACCATAATGCAAGCCATGACTCATACTATGGACCCAGGCCTCTTCCCAGGG
Source organism: Thiotrichales bacterium (assembly GCA_947476405.1). Classification (GTDB taxonomy): domain Bacteria; phylum Pseudomonadota; class Gammaproteobacteria; order Francisellales; family CACEW01; genus JAJZUD01. The sequence goes on along the minus strand of CANJQG010000055.1, from coordinate 1,809 downwards.
CATAAACTCGCCGTTCATCCAGATATATTCTGCTTTTTTATTATAGGACATCATGATGCATTTCCTCCACGCGCTACGGCTAAGCTTGCAATTTCCTGATCAGACACATATTTTTGACGGTCTCCCATGGCTTTGAAACGAGCGAACATATTTTCAAATTCAATCTCATTGCTTTGAATCGCTAAAGCCTGCAATTTCATGCGAAAGGCTGCCCGACCGGAATGCTTGCCCATCGGCAATTCAGAACAATCCAAGCCAATAGACTCAGGACGCATGATTTCATAGGTTTCACGCGCCTTTAAAACACCATCCTGATGGATTCCAGACTCATGTGCAAAGGCGTTGGCCCCAACAATGGCTTTGTTTTTTTGCACAGCAAATCCGGTGCTGGCTGACACTTGTTTGGAAATCGCCATAATTTTTGTGCTGTCGATATGGGTCTGATAGGGCATGACATCTTGACGCGTTTTGATGGCCATGATAATTTCTTCCAAAGCAGCATTGCCAGCCCGCTCACCAATACCATTGATCGTACATTCAATCTGACGCGCACCGGCCTCAATCGCCGCCAATGAATTGGCCGTTGCAAAACCCAAATCATTATGACAATGCACGGAAATAATCGCCTGATCGATATTAGGAACCCGATTTTTAATGGCACGAATCATCCCCGCATATTCCTGCGGGAAGACATAGCCCACGGTATCAGGAACATTAATCGTTCTTGCTCCTGCGCTAATTGCAATCTCAATGGCTTGGCACAAAAAGCCAATCTCACTCCGGGTTGCATCCATGGCGGACCACTCTACATCATCACAAAACTGACAGGCATAGCGTACAGATTCATCAATCGCTGCTAAAACCTGATCCTGAGACATTTTTAATTGATGCTGCATATGGATTTCACTGGTCGATATAAAGGTGTGAATCCGTGGCTGAAAAGCGCTTTGAATCGCCCTGCCCGCTGCTTCAATATCTTTTTTAATCGCACGTGACAAACTACAGACCTGCGCATTTTTGACGACTTTAGCAATGGCTTCAATACACTTAAAGTCGCCTTCTGAGGCAATCGCAAAGCCGGCCTCAATGACATCGACCCCCATCTCATCCAACGAGCGGGCAATCGCTATTTTTTGCTCTGGACTCATTGTGGCGCCGGGAGATTGTTCTCCATCCCGTAAAGTAGTATCGAAAATAATAATTTGATTGTTTGAGTGCATGATTTGTATCCCCTGTTTATTTGAAAATAAAGACATAAAAAAACCGCCAGAATCAGGGCGGTTTTTAGAGGATACTATTCAAGATTCTCAAATAGCAGCATCCGGACCGCCCTTCGTTAGAAGGAGGGTCGAAAGTAGAAAAACTGTGGAACGCTGTATTTGTGACATTCTTTTCATTTAATTAAACCATTGTGAGCATTTTACCATATTAAATTTATTTATGCAAGCGATTTTTTGGAGCCACCCCAAAGTCAATATGCTGGGGATAAGTGATAAATCTTACTGATGGTCATTGCGCCTGACAATACGAACCCAACTGAGGAGCGCATTCCATACTATTACCATCATAGCCTTGATAACTGAATGACACACCCTCACTTGGATCTTTAAAGACATTTGTTTTGTAGTATTTATAGTAAGAGACTCGCGTCGTATCGTCATTGCAACCCCCATTAACCTAAAAACGGCATTTGGCAGTTGATCGCAGGCTAAAGCAGCCAATATTTAGCCACCTAATTTCCGTCAATGTGTCATATTTTTTTGTCTATGCAGGCGCTGTTAAAAAATCAGGCGGTTTTAACAAGCGTCC
>CANJQG010000054.1 GCA_947476405.1 Thiotrichales bacterium | reverse complement strand
GACGGCGCTTTAATCTTTTGTCGGATCAGAGGCTATCTCTCCTCCTGTCGCAAACATGGCGTTAATATGACCGAGGCGCTAACCCTCTTGTTTCAAGGAAAGATGCCTGACTTTGTTTATGACTCAATCTAATTTGGTGAATCGTTACGATTCTATTAAGGTTCTATTAAAATTTATACTTAAGAATATTTATATGTTTTTTTAAAAGACTGGCGCATTTTCTTAAATTGCTTTATAATTAGGTGCATTGATTCAAATGGGCTGATGGTATGAAAAAAGCGCGAGTGGCTTTGATGCTTGGCCTTCCTTTTTTTATATTAGACGTGGCTTTTGGTGCGGTGCCTTGTTCTCCAGCCCCTAATAATGCCTGTTCAGTTGCGAGTATGACGACGACCGTTTCTAATGCGGTGGGGATGTATCAGGCCTCTCAACAAGTTAACTTTGGAACTTTGCAAAATAATCAGGGTGCGACGCAAACGCTTGCTTTTACGATAGGCAGTTTTAATCCAGGCGGCTCGCTGAGTATTGGGGCGACTGATCTTAATTCCTCTGATGCCACTTTTGAGCTGAAAGATGCGACGAATAATTTTATTCCCGTGACGGTCTCATACGAAGATTGTGCTGGGACAGCGCACAGCCTAGTCAATAATGCGACGCTTGATCAGGAGATTCCAAATACAGGCGGCTCAATGGTTTCGTTGGACCCCGCCAACAATGCGACGCCCCCCTGCTATCCTGAGCCAGATTATCCGATAACTGCGACGCCTGGACATGGGGAAGGTCAAATTACTTTTACGATTCCTGCACCGCCATCGGGTCAGACTTGGGGCGGTGGAAGCTATGCAGATACGATCACTTTGAATGTCACTGCTAATTAGCTAATCGGGAATGCAGGTCAATGGATGAGCAAGAACGACCAGGTCATTTTTGTCATCATGCGCAATTTCACTGGGCTTCAGGGTGACTAAACAATTTTGACCCGACTCACGTTTGAATTTCATATTCGTTTGATCACTTTGAATATTTGCTTGAATATACCCATTGCCATCTGTCACATTAAAGTCACTTGGGTTTTTGCCCAGCATGAGTAAGTTGGGTAGAGGCTGACCTTTTTGATCCACGATTTGCGCAAATACAACGTATTCCTTCACGAGCGTCCATTGGAGATATTGAATATTGCCCGCATATAAAGTCACCTGCTTGGGGCGATCATCAAAGCCATATTCTCCAATCCCTGCGGGCTGAATAGTGACATTATAGGTGCCATAACTGGGAACAAAAAAAGCTTCGGGTGACCCAGTCTTGATCTGGCCTTGTTTTTGATTATTGATAAAGACATCAATCTTCGTTGGGGTTGGCGCGGTGACATTCAGCATGACGCCCGCCTGATTGCCCTGCTGATACCCACCCGAAAAATGCCCATTTACAAAAGCAAGATTGCTTTGGAAGGTTCCCGTAAACTGATTAATTGTCGTCGTATTCGAAGTAATATTGCCATTATTATTGGTAAACTGTTTCGAAATGGTGTTGGAGAAATTAAAGTTCCCCGTAAACAAGTCAGAAAGATAATTGGCAGACAGTGTATTAGAAGTATTCGAATAAGACTGGCTGGTGTTGCCTGACATGGATAGATTATTTTGATTATTTGCACCCCAAGCCGCTGTTTTGCTAAGACCCAGGCTATAATTAGGTTTATAAACATTGTACGAGCTGCCATCTGTATTGCTAATCGTGTTGGCATTGCTATACCCCGCAACGGTCGTAATGCCAATATTGTAAATCGTGTTGAATGAAGCGCTCAACGCCACGGAAAGTGTTGCGGGCGCCCCTTGTGTGTCGGTTACAGAGGAGACAAGCTGCCAGGTCATCAGTGGGCTTGAGAATAATGTCTGCGTCCAACTCAAGCCATATTGCATCTGTGTTGCAGCGCCCTGAGGTTGATTGTATTGTAAGCTGGCACTTAAGTTTGAAGCTTGCCCAATCTGTAAATTTGCGGTGTTATTCGACTGAAAGCTGGTTGCCGAAACGGGTGAAAAACTACTCCCTGCCTGGGTCGCCGAAGCATTCGTATCAGTGCTTGAATTATAAATTTTTTGATTGTTCGAGTTAAAGTTAAAATTGGGGAAGAATATAGGCGTAAAAAAGGCATTCAACAGCCAGCCATATTGTTTATTATTAGAGGCTAAAATGCCTGGGGAAAGTTGCCAGCTCATCCCATAATAGCTGATGGCCTCTGTTAGATAGGCGCGATTAAAGTTACTGCTGATTGCAGATTGAAGTCCAAAATCCATTGCAATTTTGCGTACTTCACTATAGGTAAAAATAGGCTCTAATTCAAACGAAGGAAGGGTCACGCTGTTGCTGGAAAAATTACTGCTGGCCGTCGTTTGTAAAAAGCCTAAGCTAACTTGATAATTCGGCGCTCCTTGAGGCGGCAAGGCACTTTGTTTAACAAAAAACTGAGTCTGCGTCGTGCTTTGGCCAATATTATTGATGATTTTTAAGCTAATATCATAAGAGCCATTCGGAAAGCTAGACGTATCGAGCAAATGTTTTCCTGCGCTAAAGCTTTGACTGGAAATCAAATAACCATTTTTATAGACGCTGACCTGCGATGGCAGCGGCAAAAAGACTTCAACCGGACTGCCCTGCGCCTCTGTCGGCAAAATGCCATAGTTTTGAATCGACAAGCCTGCAACCGGCGGGCTACCAATAAATCCACCGGTTGTCGGTGTAAACATGCCCAGTTGATAATATTTGCCGTTGCTGAAGCGCGTGAGATTTGCGGTCTGTAAGGAATACGCTGTAATGGCCTGAGCCGGTGATGCGCCATTGGCGCTGGTATCCGTCTGAGTCAAGTTAGAGGTGAGATTTAGCGCATTGTCCCCTGCTGCAACAATGCTTAAATTATTCAAAGAATAGGTATTTGTTCCTTGCGATGCAGAAATCGAAAAATTATTATTGCTAAAATAAGACAAGCCAGAGGTGGAGTCAGGTATAGTGGTTTGGGCATTTCCGCCTGCAATGGCGTCTAAATTCAGATACGCTGGATTCACAAAAATGGTTGCCCTATAATTATCTGCATCAAAAATAATTCCTGCAATAGGCGGGCTAATAATGCTACAATAAGGTTTCGTGTTATCAACACTATCTGTGCATAAATGACTGGCATTGTCTGGAAGTTTTCCGCTCAGCACTGCAACCACTGCTTTTTGATCCATAATGCCCGGAATTTTTGAAACAAGCTCCGCAATATTTTGTAAGGTCACGGTGTTGAGGTCATAGCTTCCCATGACATTACCAATAAAATTACCTGCATAATAAACAGAGATATAATTTGATTGGGTCGTATTAAGCTCCGCATCTTCAAAGCCTGGTGGTGGCCCGCCCTGGACTGTAAATTGTGCAGGGGCAGCGGATGGCACAGCCCCAAGCGCAACCCGAGATAAAGTAGATAACCCGGTGATGACTGCGAGATAAATTAATTTGCGGCTTAAGCTTATTGTATTCACATCTTTCTATTTTATTGATAAATTTACTTGTCTATTTAAGCGAGCTATGCTAACATGTTTTGCGCAATAACTAAAGTTTTTTAATCCAGGGAGCGAAGCAATGAAAAATAAGAATATTTTATTTATCCTGTCTTGTCTATTTTGTGGGTCTGCTTTTGCTGCAGGTGCGCCTGTAACAGGCACTTTTGAACTCAGTGCGCAGGTGATTGATACGACGGGTATTGCTTGTGGCACAAGCACTTGCAGCGATGCAGCCGTTCAATTTGGATCGCTTGCCCCTTCCGTTCTGGCCAGTACGGGTGCTACTGCTCCTGATTTAAATGCGACCATTTACACGGATAGCTCACAGGATCAGGTCAGTTTTAATTTAACAACATCGAGCGGCAAATTTCAAATGCCTTCCAGTGATAGTGGCCCGGATACGCTCCCGATGGGAGCCGGTCTTTATACCGTAACCTATACAGATTGCGCAGGAAATAGATATCCAGCCTCAGGCAATGCCGGCATTTTAGAAGGTGCAGTACAGACCCTGCCGAATATTGGTTCCTCCACTGTAACAGGGACGCCTCCCTGCGATGTAACCACTTCGGGCTCAACGCATCACGGTACTTTTACATTTTCCATCCCCGCGTTGTCTGCAGATGAAATTCCTTCTGCCGATACGTATGAGCAACAAGTTACCGTATCTGTTTGCTCAGGCGGAAGCTCTACTTTCCCTTGTTAATTTCCATCTTCAATTTTTTTAAGGAGCCCTCTCAGAAATGACATCAAGACCCTACTCAAATCGATTCATTCGATCCCTTGCCATCACCTGCGCCTTGTTTGGCATGAGCGGGAAACTCGAGGCTTCTTATTCTGCACCTGGATCTGTAACAGTGTCCGCACAGGTGAATTATGTTTTGGGAAATTTATCAGGGGACAAAACCTTAAATCCAGCAGCTCCCGATGCAACGACTTTAGCCACGTATTTAAACACGATTTCTGATTACGGAACAACCGTTACAGTCGGTGGGCCAGAAGCTTTTTCATTATACAGTAATGCCGTGACGCCTATTTCAGTGACCGTGACGAATACATCCGGCGGAAACCCTGGCGTTTCAACTGCGCCCATGTTGAAAGGGACAACGGTAGTCGGAAACACGACCACTATCCCCTATCATATTCTCTATACGCCTTGTGGAAATGGAGCGCCCGTTGATTTTGCAAATCAGTGCGGCATTGCAGGAACGACAGGCTGCTCGATTTCCTCTCAATCCAATGCGAACACAACGATTTGCACGAACTCTCCTGGGTCTGTTACCTATAAATATGACATTCCCGCTCAGGTCAATGCCGATATTTATACCGCACAGAGCAATCTAACCTATAGCGTCGGACCTTAAATTTGACTTTCGCGTATTCGACAAACCGCTTCAAGATGACAATATTGACAAGCGGTTTGAGTCGGCGAAACCTCTGAAAGTCCCTCCCGGAACGCTAAGGCTAATGCCTCAAGTTGATCACGCCAGCGCGATAATTGTGCCTCCCCAAGGTTTTCTTCGCCAAAAAAACCCATTTTCCCTGCCTTTAAACTGGCATAAAAAACGGCAGTATAGTGGCCGAGAACCGCATACATGGGAAGTTGCGGCGCTTCCAAGCGCTCTTTAAACCAGTCTTTGGGATTGACCTGGCCCGTCTTATAATCGATAACGACTTTGCCGCCTTCCGCAACTTCATCAACGCGATCCAGGCGCAAATGAAATAAAAGCCCTGCCAGCGAAAGCACTGCGGATTCTTCGCGGGAAATCACTTTAAAATCAGGGCGCTGCTTCTCGATATTCAGCCATTCGGTCAGCCTGGCTTTCAGTCGATCTTTTTCTAAAAGTTTTAATAAGGGAGTCGGGAGCTCAGCTTCAATCAAGGGATCTAATATCATATGCAGATCTGCATTCAATAGATTGCGTTGAGTGCGTATTTTTTGCCAGAAACGCTCTAAAATCTGATGGACTAATGTCCCTTTTTGCATGGGATCTAATAGGGTGCGCCCCTCTGACCATTCCCGTATGCCGAGGCGATAACGTGCAAAAGCCTTGAAGGGGCATTGAGCTTGGGCTTCAAGCAGGCTCGACCCTCCCCTTACATGTTGATATTGCTCGGAAGATAAGGGTGGCTGAGCTAAGTCTTCGACCCATTCTAGGCTATGATTTTGAAGAAAAAGGGTTTTCTCACTCAGCCCCTTCTCACGCCGGGCAGCGGAATTCAATAGCAATGGAGTTAAGTCGGTTTCATCCGTTTTAACAAAACTAGCTAATATTTCTTTACCCTGAAAAATACGAGGCAATAATAATTCAGGCTGTTCAGGCGGCAGCAGGTGCGCAGGAATAAAGGCCGGCACACTCGCAGGCAAAGGAAAGTGCAGCGTATCGGCGGAGAGAATCCACACTGCATCAACGGGCAAATCAACTGCTTCTAAAAAACCGACAATATGAAGGCGTGGTTTCACATAATAAGGCGCCGGCAGGTAATAATCAGCCGCTATTTCAGTGAGGATTTTTAGGCACTCAGCCCAGGAATAATGCAACATATTTTGATTGAGAAGACTCACTTTCCCAAGATAGCTCTGCCAGAGCGTCCAATCCGGCCAATTAAAGATGCAAGCATTGAGGATTTTCAGCCATTCAGTAATGGTTTTTTTTTCCCGCATGCTGAGAGACATCTCTTGCCATTGCTTAAACCAAGTTTGTTCCTGAGCCTCGGGCGGAAGACTTTGCAAAAATCTGGGCAGGCTCGTCTGTGCATGAGCATGTTCTCGTAATCGCGCATCCCAATAGGCATTTTGGTGAGGATCTCCTCCCAAATAAACGGAGCTTAAAACACGACTCAACCCCGTTAAATCGCTTGTTAAAAAGCTTTCACCCCACGCTTGAAAAAATTGAAACCAGGGCTGATCAAGTAAAGAAATGCCGATGGCGCTCACATAATCTATTTTTTCAGAGAGTCGCATTTCCGTTAAAATAAGATGGAGCGTTTGGGAATCCAGGGTTGCATGATTGACCACCAAGGCAAAGCTTTGATTGGGCGTGCTGAGAATATAGTGCAAAGCATGCTGAAGCTCTTCGATAGGATGAGCGGCTTCAAAAACATAAGTCGTACTCAGGTCTTTTTTTTCAGATTGAAAAAGCGCTGAGCGATCTTTAGATAATAAGGAGGCATACAAATCGGGCATATCGACAAAGCCAAATAAGTCCGCGTCATAAGAGTGGGAAAGGGCTAAGCGTGCTAAGCCTTCTAAAAAAGTCAGGCTTTTTGTATCGCGTAGGGCTTGCTCAAACTGCTGTTGTAGCTGGATAAAAAATAAATGGTGCGAGCGCCCCATTGCCTCAATCTCTTCCAGAGGAATGCAATGAAGGCGGCGTATCCGCTCATTTTCAGCTAAAATTTTTGCCAAAGACCAAACCTGTTCAGCCGGCACATCAGGATGGGCTTTTAAAAGCTGAACCCAGAGCAAATGTTCTTCGATTCGCGTCAGTAAGCGTTCAGGAAAATAGCGTTGAATTTCTGCCTCAAAAAAATGTCGCCAGGAATGGATTGCTTCGAGTGATGCAACGGGATTCAGGGCCAAAGCCTGAGCCGCCAGGATTTTGGCGTGATACTCCGTTGCAGTCAGGATTTGCATTTATAAATAATAAGCTTTCAGTGCCGGAAAGCCATTAAATTCAACCGAACTATAGCTGGTGGTATAGGCTCCTGTTGCAAACCAGTACAGGCGATCTCCTGCTGCCAAGTCCAAAGGCAATTCATATTTATATTCTTCATACAAAATATCCATGCTATCACAGGTCGGGCCTGCAATAATGACTTCTTCTGTCTCCCCTTTTTTCTCGGTATAAAGCGGATATTTAATCGCCTCACCCAGGGTCTCAATCATCCCGCTAAACTTACCAATATCCGTAAAGACCCAGCGATTTAAATCATTTTTCGCTTTGCGTGAAGTCAAAACAACTTCAGTCACAATAACCCCTGACTCACCCACTAGCGAGCGGCCCGGCTCCAAAATAATTTCAGGTAATTCATCGTCAAAATCATCTTTAATAAAGCGCAGAATATCTTCAGAGTAAGTGGGAATATCATTGACTTCAGAAATATATCGCGCAGGAAACCCGCCGCCGATATTAATCATTTTTAAGCTAATTCCTTCCAGCTTCATTCGGGTAAAAATAGAATGCACTTTAGATAAAGCGCCATCCCATACGCCAATGTCATGCTGTTGAGAGCCCACATGAAACGAGACGCCATAAGGCTGCAAGCCTAAATCACGGGCTAAAATTAATAAATCCATCGCCTTATCGGTATGACATCCAAATTTGCGAGAAAGAGGCCAATCTGAAGTTTCGCCGCCTTCTGTAATCACCCGTACATAAATTTTTGAACCGGGTGCTTCTCGCGCAATATTTTCTAAGTCTTGCTCACTATCCGTTGCAAATAAACGCACTCCCTTTTCATAAAAGGCGCGGACATCTTTTGCTTTTTTAATCGTATTGCCAAAACTCACACGCTCTGGGGTTACCCCTTCACCTAAAACACGGTCTAGTTCATAAATAGAGGCAATATCAAAATAACAGCCTAAGTCACTAAGGAGACGAATAATTTCAACAGCTGGATTGGCCTTTACTGCATAATAAATTTTTGCAAAGGGAAAGCATTGATGGAGCTCTTGATATTTCTTCTTAATCGTTTCAAGATGCACCACTACAAAAGGTGTCTCTTGCGTATTTGCAAGTGCTTTTATTTCTGCCCAAGTCACGCTATCAAAATATTTATCAATCTCCATTCAACTCTCCTTCTTTAAACATTAAACCGAAAATGCATGACATCACCATCTTGCACAATATATTCTTTTCCTTCAAGGCGCAATTTTCCAGCTTCCTTTGCGCCAGCCTCGCCTTTTCCTGCAATAAAATCAGCATAGGCAATGACTTCTGCGCGAATAAAACCTTTTTCAAAGTCAGTATGAATCACTCCCGCAGCTTGAGGTGCCGTTGCGCCGACTTTAACCGTCCAGGCGCGTACTTCCTTTACCCCTGCGGTAAAATAGGTTTGAAGTCCGAGCAAATGATAGCTGGCGCGAATCACGCGATTTAGGCCGGGCTCTTTTAATCCCAATTCCTGCAGAAACTCCATTTTTTCGGCATCGCTTAGGCTGGATAATTGTGATTCGATTTCTGCGCAAACCGCGACTACTTCTGCTTGGTGGGATTTTGCATAGGCCTCAACTTTTGCCAAAAGGGGATTGTTTTCAAAGCCATTCTCTAATACATTCGCAACAAATAAAATAGGTTTTGTGGTCAATAATTGGAGACCTTTCATTAAAGCCTGTTCTTCTTTAGTCCAGATTTGTGAGCTGGGCATGACTCCGTCACACAATAAGATTTTTATTTTTTCAGCCACTGCGGATTCTGCTTGGGCTTCTTTATTTCCGCCCTTCACTAATTTATGGAGGCGAAAAATCGCTTTTTCAATGCTTTCTAAATCAGCAAGCATGAGCTCAGTATGGATGACTTCAATGTCAGACAAAGGATCTACTTTGCCCGCTACGTGAATAATATCATCATCCTCAAAGCAGCGCACCACATGTAAAATCGCATCCGTCTCGCGAATATTGGCTAAAAATTTATTCCCCAGGCCTTCGCCTTTAGATGCCCCTGCAACCAGCCCTGCAATATCCACAAATTCAGTTACCGTAGGCAAGACACGTTCCGGCTTCACAATATCAGCCAAGGGCTGCAAGCGCGCATCGGGAACGGGCACAATGCCTACGTTAGGTTCAATCGTGCAAAAAGGATAATTGGCCGCAGCAATTTCGGCCTTGGTTAACGCATTAAATAAAGTGGACTTTCCTACATTAGGAAGCCCTACAATTCCACAACGAACAGACATATTGACCCTTGCCTCAAAAAGAATGCCCTATTCTGCCACAAAGAGGCGCTGACGCCAATCAAAAAATGCAATTGCGGTTAGAGTAAAGGCTCAGCATATCGCAAAAAGCCTTCAATCAAGTGGGACATTTTTTCGCCCGCTTGATTGGCGACGGCAACGACTTCTTCATGATTCACTAAATTGGCGCTTAAACCGGCACCCAAATTGCTGACCAGAGACAGTCCTACGACTTTTAAGCCGCAATGACGCGCCGCGATGACTTCATTCACAGTGGACATGCCGACAATATCGCCACCCATGGAGGCAAAAAAGCGTATTTCTGAAGGCGATTCATAGGATGGCCCCATCACGCCAACGTAGGTGCCATCGGTCAATTTGATTTTTAATTCTTGGGCAGATTTGTGAAATAAGGCACGCAATTCTGGGTCATACGCATGCTCCATTCCTTGAAAACGGGGGCCATATTCGGCATTGTTTTCGCCGACGAGTACATTGACGCCACTGAAATTAATTTGGTCTTGAATTAAAACTAAGGATCCTGGCATGACATTTGCCTTTAAAGATCCCGTTGCATTGGTCAGGAGCATGTGCTCACAGCCTAGGCGTTTCATGACTCGAATAGGGGCTAAGAGTTGGGCTGAAGTGGCCCCTTCATATAAATGGACGCGTCCATTCATGCAGCAAATCGCCACGCCTTCCAAATAACCAAAAACAAACTCGCCTTTATGTCCCGGAACCGTGCTGTGAAAAAATCCAGGGCAGTCGCGATAGGAAATGCGTGCAACAGGTTCAATTTTATCGATCAAGCCCCCTAATCCAGATCCTAAAATCATGCCCATCTGGGGTTTAAAGTCTTTAATTTGAGGTAAAATAAGCGCTTCTGCTTGCTTAGCGATGTCCATGATGTCTCCGTCGATAAAT
>CANJQG010000053.1 GCA_947476405.1 Thiotrichales bacterium | reverse complement strand
TGATTTATATGGATTTAAGTCGATATTATAGTGATACTTAAAAAAATTGCTTGATGTATTTTAGCTCGGGAGTATATTGCGAAAAACAGGGCTACACGCCAAGCATTTCATCATCTGCGTAGTTATCCCTTGTTCCGTAGTGTACGGCCAACTTGCATTAAAACATCTTTCGCGCTATAGTATTTCGCATCAGTGCGAAATACATTGATGCGAAACTTAAGCGAGGGGGTTCAAAATGAAAATGCAATTAGAAGATATTGCCAACTATTTCCCAACAGGAATTGCCAGCGGGGATGCCTTTATCAATCGCTTTGAAGAAAGAGAGCGGCTAAAGAGAGCCATTCTTGCAAGGCAGCACACGTTGTTAATGGCACCTAGACGTTATGGCAAGACAAGTTTACTCATACGAGTTGCAGAAGAGATAGGATATCCATTCTGTGCAATGGATTTGCTGCCTATACATAATGAAAAATCGGTCACTGACATTTTTGTTGATACAGTGGGGCGTTTGGTTATGGAACTCTTGCCACCTGCTCAAAAAGCCAAAGAAACCTTACTTAAGATTTTTAAAAGCATGAGTCCAGAATTAACCCTATCTACTATGGGGCAGAAACTTTCCTTAAGAATGCCAGACGCGCCTAACAATATCGCAAATCTTTTTTTACATCTTGATGAGGTTGCGGTCGCCTTTGATAAAAAGGCGATTGTCTTTATTGATGAAATGCAACAGATTGGCTTTTTAGAAACAGGCCGATCCATTGAAGCATTGATCAGGCACGCCGTCGAAAGAAGCAAGAACATTACCTATTGCTTCTCAGGCAGTAGCCGCCACCTGCTTAAGAATATGTTTGGTGACTCAACGCGCCCACTGTATAGGCTTTGCTCCATGATGGAGATCGGGAGAATTTCGAGAGATCACTATAGGCCACACTTAAAAAACTTATCAAAAGAGCGCTGGGGAGTGGCTATGTCAGATGAATTATTCGACAAGCTCATGCAGATTACCGAAGAGCACCCGTTTTACATTAACGCCCTATGTCAAAATTTATGGCTTGAAGAGCACGCCCCAACCATTGAAAGGATAGAAATTGTGTGGGATCGTTATGTTAAAGACAATCGGGGGATTATCGTTGATGAAGTCCTGGGGCTGACATTAAATCAAAAAAATGTATTAGCATCCCTGGCACACGCACCCATCAAAGAAGTGTATTCGGGTAAAACAATGGTATCTCTGAAATTAACTCCTGCAAGCGTACATAGAGTTATTGATTCTTTGCTTGAGAGAGATTTGATTTATTCTGATCAAAACGAGGCTTATACATTATTAGACCCCGCAATCCGTTATTATTTTTTGAACCATTCTCGACTGCGTTTATAGGTTTATAGTGGTAAGGGCATAAAACCTATGGGACTTCGATTGCTCCATAGGTTTAGGAGAGTTATTTTACGAATTTTTAGGATGTTTTTTAGTCGTAATTTAGCAGATTTTAATTGACATTATCATTAATAAATTATATAATTAATCGCTATTATGACTTGAAGAATAAAATAACTAAAAGGAAAATGACATGCAATCAGTAAGCACAGAGCACAGAGCACAGAGCCATTGGCATCATGAAGCTGGAGTTTTTTCAAAATTATTAACGGGGCTACCTTTCGATGCTGCCCTCAATAGAAACGAGAAATATGTAAACTCCAATGCAGAGTCCAAAATCAAAGAGATTGACCTTTTAGGCTATAAAGACGGCGATATTCACTTAAGCCTCACTCTTAAGAAAAAAGCAGACGCTGCTGCATTGTTAGCAATTTTCCAAAAAGATTTTCCTGAAATCCTTTGTAGTCAAGGACTCCATGGTATAGCACTTATGAAACAGCTTACTATTAAAGTAAAATCTACAGATGGTGATTTGTTCAATCAATTAAATCGGGCGCTGGAAATGATCAATGGCTTTGAAGCAATTGAGCCTTTAGCCGTTTTTGTGCGAATGAAAAAAGCATTGGGTATTGATTTGGCAGAGTCTAAAGACGTTTATACAGGTCAAATTCAATCACTATATCGAGATGCAGGTAATTTTGATGCAGCACTGGTATTGGCGCTGCGGTGCAAAGAAGCTGGATATCCTGGCTTGGTTCATGGTCTAGCAGAGTATTGCATACAAAGCGGTGACTATATGAATGGTATAAAAGCAATTTATCATGAAACCGACTCAGATTCTATTTATGCGTTTGCGCAGGATATATTTGTTTTTGAAAGTGTCTCAGGAATCGCTAGTAGTAAAGAGAAGCTAGAAGTCGCATTAAAATTATTTGATCTTTGTGGTTCACTGAACGATGCACCTAGATTTAAAGCTCAAATTTTCTGTGAATTAGCGGGTAAGAGTTTTGATCCTGTATTTGCTCAATTAGCTGGCGATTTACATGGCGATGCATTGTGCAGTGTTGCGCGGGTTCTTTTTATGCAAAACCAAGAAATGGCAAAACTTAAGGCAAGTTCTCCTAGTAGCGATAGTGTGGCTGTTTCAAGTGGAAGATGGTCTGGTGTTGTAGGGGGCTTTTCCGGTGGAGCATCTAGCGTATCTAAAGCTGATGCGACGACTCAAACTACCAGAGACTTATGAAGTATTAATAGGCTCTGTGCTACGGAAGGTGCGATAACTCGACACTTGTTTAAATTAAAAACATTTTTAATTAGCCCACAGCCTGTGGGCTTTTTATAACATTCTAATTTTACTAAATTATCACGTTGTATAATATTATGTTGCATAAAGTTATACAACGTAAAAAGATACAATGGCAAATTAGCTCTGCGCCCTGGCAATGAGCCTCGCCATATACTCTTCTTTGGTGAGCTTTCCTTCCTCCGCAAGTTTAAGGTCTTTTAAGGTGCCAGTTAGTAATGCGGTGCCTTCCAGGTACAAGCTGGCGATGGCTTCATGGCACTTCTTACTCATCGTTTTAATCACTTCGATTGCCTCTGCATCATAAATTTCATAAAAATTTGGATTCATGGTGATAGTCCTTCAATGAGATGATAACCCCGTTTGACCCTGACCTTGTGAAGCAGGTCTATTTGGCCCAACGCTACGGAACGTGCGATAACTCCGGAGATCCTCAAATTAAATGCAACATTTCTTTGATCTGAGCATAGCGCCTTGAACGACAATCAAGACTGAACATATTGATTTATATGAATTAAAATCAATATAAATACTATGCTTTAAAAACTTCTTGATGTGTTTTTGCTGGTGAGTATATTTGCGAAAAACAAACTCAGAGGCCCAATGATTTAGTCATCTCCGGAGTTATCGCACGTTCCGTAGCGTTGGGCCTTGTATTGTGGAATACCGTTTATTTGCAGGCAGCCCTGAATCATTTGCGAGCTCAGGGGGAAATTATCAGCGAAGAAGACGAGGCCAGGCTATCGCCATTGATGCAAGGGCATATTAATTTTTTAGGGCATTTTTCATTCCTGCTGGCAAAAACGGTTGAGGATGGATTTTTGCGACCACTAAACCTTAATGATCATATTGAAATTACATATGAATAGCCTCTTTAGTGATTCTATAAAACTGCGTATTATTGAGCGATACAGACCTTATTTTGCCCAAATGTATTGCAATCTATTGAAATATAATGGATTCTTGGTTGCTACATGTACTTTTCGTTCCAATGATTGTCAACCCCCTATTTAAAGGCTTGTTTTCTTACTTAAAGTACACTTTTACTTCACTTTAGTGCTTAAAACGAGGTATGACAATCAATGGAACGAAAAGGTACTCTAAGGAATTTCAATCCCAGTAATATCAGGATTTGCGGCACAGATCAGATTATAGTATAATCTGTATATAATTTAACATAATCATTATTATACGAAGTGACAGACAGAAAAAATAAGATTATTGATTGACATTAATATACAAAATGATATAGTGCGGAACACTATAAAATTCTATAGCAACGTTAAAACAAGCTTACTAATAATGCAGTGCTCAAGTAAATAAAAAATAAGGGTTGTTAATTTTTTATGCGGGCCAAGATTGAAAAAACGATTAAACCACCTTCAATGATGATTCGTTGTCCAGGAAACTGTGGCTCAACTCTCACAATTAACTCGTTGACATTTGAAAAATATTTTGAAATCAAGAAAGATCTCTGTGAAATATGCTCACACCTAAGTTTTTATGAACTTTTAAAACTTATTCTTGAAGAAAACTTCATGAATAATGCAGCGTATGCTATTTTAGATGCTCAACAGATTGTTATTCTTATTAACCTAACGCCAAAAGAAATTTTTGAACTAAATGTTAGAGATTTTGGCATTCCAGAAAATTCAAAAATTCTACATATGAACTTTTGTGGTCAGAATGCAGGTGGACTACATCCATTACTTCTTCATGGAAATGAACCGGCAAGGCATTCATTTGATCATATAATTAGGCTTTACCCAGCAGAATTTATTAATAGGAATAAAGAAGAAACCAAGATTGCGATAATGATAACTTGGGTCAACTTGACATCTAAAGAGGACGGTTATTTGTGGGATTCTTTACTTATTGCTATTGAAAATTTTATTGCCAATAAATATACTCAGTGTATTCTACCAGCTAATATATGTGTAGAAGCAAAAATGAGGTCCGTGGTAGAAAATTACTTCAAAAAAAATTATGCAGACAAATATTTTAAAAAGTATTGCAAAAATGACCATGATTTTGGTTATCATCAATGTTTGAATCATTTGCTTCCCTTAATTGTAAGCGAAGCGAAGCTGCCCTCACTAGAGCCAGATATACATAGCCTCTTAAACGAACTGAAAGAGAAACGAAATAAAGTTGGGCATCGAGGCAAAACTAAAGATGAGTTGTCTAAATGTAAAACATCAGAATATTTAAGCGCAGCCATTATTGGCTTTAGCTATTTAAGATATATTGAAAAAAAATTAAAACTGTAATTTCATGAAGACTCTGCAGTAAAATTTACAACCAGGAGATCTAGTTGAGCAGGGCCACTCAGTCACCTCAATAGACCCCTAGGTTGGGCGATTTCCAAATATTTCATCCAAATAAGGGGTTAAGTGAGGGAATTCGAATTGTCTGCCTGACTTTTCTTTTGGTACTGCGATATCGAGAACATCTTTGCAAAACCATCCATTATCACCCTGCTTTATTTTTTCCCATTTTTGTTGAATGGTTGATACGATAACTTTCTCTTCAATCGTTAGAAAAGTTCTTTCAAAATCATCAAGAGAAAAAATTTCAATATAACTTAACCCCAAAGACTCTAGCACCTTGGATTCATATGCCATTTTCTGAAATATTATGCCTTCTACTATAAGTGGACTTGAAACAATAACAACGGGAATAACTGGTTTACCCTTCATAGATTGCTTGCCTGCACTTATTGCGCATTGTTCACATGCCCTTAAAAGCCTCCTAAATGAATCAATCATTTCCTCTTCTTTATTTGAGTAAAGGGTACGTATATTTGCTCCCCCGATAGATTTTTTGCACTCAATTACCCGAGCCTCTTGCAATATTATTTTCAGAAATGGCCAGATAAACAGCAGAATCTGAACGTATTGACGGCGTTAGGCGTCCGCGGGTAATTTTTCAGCTGTATTGCATCAAAAATAAACAATTTTTCGATTTTCCAGGCAGGGCATTCCCTCGCAAAGCACGATTGATTCTTTTTTGTTACAGCGCTTAGGGGGTCTGGTTGAGTAGAGCCACCAAGTCACCTCAGTAGCCCCCTCCTCAGAACCGGACTTGCAGAATTACCGCATCCGGCTCCCGATAGATCATACACCCACGATTTCAGCCGCTAATTGAACATTGACTTAGCTCTGTATTGTTGCGATAAACCAATTGCTTCCAATATTGCATTGCACCTTGTCCATGTCATTTTCTTCTGTCCACCTTTCCTATTAAACCATTGGAATATGATCATCCTGGAGTGATGTACGAAGCTTTTGACTCTCTTATGATTGTCCGAGATATTATGGTAATTCACCCAGCCTCGGATGACACTTACCGCTGCTTTCAAAGTTTCTTGCGTATTATATGTATTCAGGTTTTCCCTGAGATATTTACGAAGACCCTTTAATTTTGCGGCAAAGCGATCTTTCCTACTGCTGAATTTAAGGCGCCAATATCCACTCTTGGTTTTACCCCAATAGCAGGTAAAGCCAAGGAAGTTGAATGTTGCTAGACGTTTGCTCTCAGCGTGTGCCCTTTGTGCTGCATAGTGACCAGCCGCAATGATTTGCGACTTGTCCGGATGCAGTGTCAGCCCAAATTTATTGAGCCTTTTGGGCAGCGCCTCATAGAAACGTTTTGCATCACTCATGTGTTCGAAGCAGAACACCATATCGTCCGCATACCTGATCAGATCTGCCCTTCCATGAATATGAGTTTGTTTGATATGCTCAAACCACTCATCGATCACATGGTGCAGGTAGATATTCGCCAGTATCGGTGAGAGGATAGACCCTTGCGGGCACCCCTCAGTGTTCTGGTTTATATTGCCATGCTCAAGAATTGGAGCTGTGATTAAGACTTCTATCAGCCTCATAAGGCGCCTGTCTGATATCTTATTGCTAAGAATCTGCATCAGTGCTTGGTGAGGAATCGTATTAAAATACTTCCTGATGTCGATTTCAATCACTGATCCGTTCCAGTTCCTGAACGTCGCTTGATTCAACGCTTTCAAAGCATCATGCCCGCTTTTCCCTTCCCGAAACCCATATGAACAGGGCAGAAACAGTGGTTCGTATATTTTGCTGAGGAGGATGCTCACAGAAAGCTGCACCAGTTTGTCCTCGAAGCAAGATATCGCCAGCGGTCTCGTACTTCCATCCTCTTTGGGAATTTCAGTTATTCGTGCGGGCTTTGGCTGATATGAGCCTTTCCGGATACGTTTGATCAGATTACATATATTCTCATCAAGATTTTCTCCGTAAAGTTGCTTTGTCAGCCCATCGATACCGACTGCCTTCTTTGCATCCAGCTTTCGGTATTGTTCCTTTAGCATGTCAGTGTTGATGATATGCCCGAGATTGTTAAATATCATCCCGGCATCTTCCGCTGATAATTTGCCTATGCGCTCCAGTTTCGTTAACCATGTTTCTCTGTCTTCGCTGTGTACAGACATTGTTTCTCCTTATACGCTCGACCTATCTGCCAGCCCTTCGCTCCACCAGCATTACCCAGCTTCATCACTACTATGGCCGACTCCGACTTCCACAGATTCATCTTTTAAGCCTTGTGTTTCGGAACTTGCACTCAAAATACTCCTTGCGGAGAAACCTGTGGATCTCCTGGGTTCCACACCCAACTCTACAAACTCGCCAACGCTCACAACTCCGATAGGTGCTACTTAATGGATAGTCGCTAGATGTGACCATTAAGTCGCTATTGCCTGCTGCTCTTCCAAAAGCATCGGCACCTACAATCCGTGTATTTCGGAGCTAACATTGCGTTCACCTTGCGATTTCGGCTCGCTTGTTTCGCTGTCTACGCTTCATCTCCTTTGTTACCGCCGGACACGCAAGACTCGCTACGTAGTGGCCTAGCTAAACCTTCTACGGTGAGACTTTCACTCACAAGTTTTGTGCAGCTTTTCCCAGCGCACTGGAAGAACCACCAAAAATGCTCAACATGAAAATGTAATATCCTGATTTAATGAGGAGAATAAGAAGATTTTTAAAAGTGATATGCGCTACAACCCTTGATAAATCAAGATCTCAGAAATTTCTGGGGTTCCGGCTAGCGGTTGATTAAAGCCACAAGAGGGCAACGAAGTACCCAAGTAAAGTGGATGCAAGTGGGCTGTTAAAACCTTATTAAATAAGGCTTGTAGCACTTTTTTAAGAGAGATCTGTCAACCTATAACATGTATCCCGGCTTGGCCTAGAGAGGGCAAGCTGGAAACCCCGGAATTTCTGAGGCGTTATTTTTTAGGCGGGGAGTGCTTGCAAAAGAGGTTATTTATTATATAATGGTCACAAGTGATATTAATCTGTTGAAGAGGATTTTTGCGCATGACCTACCATTTAAAAATTACCCTTGATCCGGGCGTACAGAGCAATGCTGTGAAGAATAAACGCCTGTGGAATTTTGCTAAAGGTGCAGTGAAGCAATTGCTAACCTCGGCCGATTTTGCGGATAAAATTGCAGTGAGTCAGCCGGCGGCACATTCCTTTATTCTGAGTCATCGTTTGAGTGGTAAAGAGTACCTGATCAGTCACGATTTGGCTTTTGCAGAATCCTTAGAGTTAGCCTTGGCCGAGCCTAGCTTAATGATTGTGATTCTAGCCGTGGTGATCAGGCTGGAAAAGATGTATATCAATGCCTTCAAGGTCAGCTGTGATTCTTATTCTGTGGTGGAATCTGCGCTCCATTTGCTGGCAAAAGAGCTGCAAATGAAGGTCACGCGCAACTGGCTCAGCACTTTTATCGATTGCCCCTGGCCGGGCCGAAAACCCCGCGCCATAAAAGCCTTAACCGGAAGCGAAAAACAGCGTGAGCTGGTTCGTAAAAAACGGGCCGAAGGCAAAGCGCCGGTGACGACTTGGTTAGATGAATCAGTCAAAAAAGAGCTCGATGCCTTTTGCAAAATGCAGGGGGTAAGCTTAGAAGAAGCCCTCAATAAAATCATCCCTGCGGGACTGAATATCACAAGTTACTTTTTAAAAAACGAAGCCAACACCATAAAATAAGTCGATTTTAAGCACCAGTTCTTGGCTGCATACAAGCATCAAGCCCATTCCCTGAAACGCGCCCAAATCGAATTTATGGCGGCCATTTTTCTTGGCCAAACGATTTCACGCGGCATTTTCGGATTTCCCCACCATTTTGGCTAACCGGGCAAGCTTTGCTTGCTTTTTAGTGTAAAATAGTTTTAACTAATGATAATCGGAATTATCACTACTTGAGATTTTAGGAAAAGCGCCATGGCTGCAAATAGCGAAAAAAGCGATCCAACTGAACTTCAGGCCAAAATGTTGGCCGTCGAAGCAAAAATGAAAGCGAACGCCGTTCAATTTCGACTGGATCCGGCACTTGATGAATATGCCAAGCAGTACATCAAAAAATCATTGGCCGCGAATACATTGAGGGCTTATAAAGAAGATATCCAGCTATTTCGACATTGGTGTGAAAAGAGGGAAGTTCCTTATTTGCCAGCCAGTCCAGCGACGGTGGCCAACTTCTTAGCGGCCCAGGGCGTTCAACAAACCCCTAATCTGAAAATGTCTACCATTCGGCGGCGTGCTGCGGCCATTCGCTATCTTCATAAAATGGCAGATGTGGAGATGCCTCCCACTAATTCAGAAGTCGTAAAGAAAACGATAGCCGGCATTATGCGCGAAAAACTAGTTGCCCCTCATAAAAAAGCATCAGCCACGGATGATCTGATTCACAGGATGGTAGACAAAATTGATACCTCCACTTTGATTGGAAAAAGAGATCGCGCACTCATTTTGTTTGGATTCGCCGGTGCTTTCCGGCGCTCTGAATTGATCAGTCTGAAAATGGAGGATCTAGAGGCTCACCCAAAAGGCTTACGGGTCATGATCCGCAAAAGCAAAACGGATCAAACAGGGAAGGGGAGAATCAAGCCTATTATTAAAGGGTCACAGTATTGCCCGGTGCAGGCTCTAACTGATTGGATTCAGGCGGCCGGTATCAAAGAAGGTTATGTGTTCAGAAGGCTCCACAAATCAGGGATAGCGCTCTCTCACAATCAACCTGAAACGCCTGAGCTCACCAGTCAGGTGGTTGCCTTTGTTGTTAAAAAATATGCCCGTATGATTGGGCTTGATTCAAATTTATTTGCAGGGCATAGTTTACGGCGGGGCTTTATCACTTCAGGTGTTCGCAAAGGGAAAAAAATCGAAAAATTGGTTGAAATTACCCATCAAACCTTACAGACGCTCATGAATTATTATGAAGACATTCACCAGTTTGAGGATCATGCTGGGGAGGGTTTATTGTAAATGATAGGCAAATTTCAAATTAGCTATGAAGAATTTTTGCAAAAAATAAAAGAATTTGAGCAGCATTCCACTCTAGTCTTAACTGCAAAGCAATGCTGGGCTGTTTTTAATCTAGAAAAAGAGCTGTTTACAATAAACGATGAAATCGTATTCTCAAGGATTTTTGCAATTGCAATGGCAACAGCAAATAATCATCAAGCTAAAAAAATTAATTTAGATGAACTGAATAGCTTAAGGGATGAGTTCTATTTTATTGAGAATGGCTGTAGTTATGAGCCTGGGAATGTAGGTTATCATGATATTCTTGAAAGAATACCTGATGATTCGAATTTTTTCGAAGCTGAACTTAATGAAATGATTTTATTAATCAATGAAGACAAAAAATTTGAAACTATTAAAAAATACAATATTTCAGAAAATACCCTTAGAAAAGCCTTAACTGCTGCTTTTATCCAGCGAGAATTAGGGGCACAAATTGAAAATCCTGCGGCTTCTATTAGAAATATGGCTCGCACATGGGCAGTCTTGAAATTTTTAAATAAAAGATTACGGGATAGAGTTGATATAATTGTATTTTTAAAAGGTAGCGGAGGATTTAATATGCAGCCACTCACTGCTTTTACCTCCGCAATTGCAATTCTTGAAGCAGCAAAATCCAATCAAGATGGCTTCTTTTGTCTTGACGATATTGCGATTGGGCATTCAGTAGTTGAAAGAACTGGCATCGAACTGAACACATTAGAGCTAATGGCATCAAGACTAGCAGCCTCGAAGAAACAATATCAAGTTTGGCATAAAGATGAAGTGATGGTGCTCCATCCTTATTATAAAAAATATGCCCCCAGCATTCTTTACAAATTTCCACTTGTTGATGCACGTATGCTATTTAAGTCTTGCCCAAAAAATACCTATTTTTGCCCGTCACCTTCAATTTTTTTGAACTCAATTTCAGAGCTGTGGCTAAGGTCTTTAGAGTTAAATAAAGAATATTTTTGCAAACGGCATGGCATTGCTGATATTCAAAGTGATATTGGCAAAGCTTATGAAGATTATATTGCGGAGGTCATTCAAAGCATCTTTCCAAGCCGTAAAATAATAGAACTTGAAACTAATGACAAAAACGCCGATTTTGCTTTCGAAACGGATAATGCTATATGGGTGAGCCTCTTGCAATATTCAGCAAGTGAGCGAATTTATTAATTCAGGGAAAGTAAAAATAATCAAAAAAAGAGGGCTGAACACGGCATAATTGCTGACTTTGTGGTATAATTAGTTTGCGAAAACAATTTACCTAAGGAGGTCAGCAT
>CANJQG010000052.1 GCA_947476405.1 Thiotrichales bacterium | reverse complement strand
TTGCTCCCAATCGTCTGACAGCTTCTGCCATTCACTCAGATCTGCTTCTCTTTTTAACATGTTTGCTCCTGCTTGGTTTGCTCAGTCAGGAGTTTCTCATATTTTAGTTTAGGCCGTTAGATGTGGTTGTTTGAGCGCATACAAAAGACTCGCATACAACATCAGGATTTAGAGCCTGTTTTTAAAAAATTAAAAAGCCTTGGCTGTGAGATTGTTATAGCTTCAAATTTAGACACCTATGTTAGCTTGCGAAAAGAATTTAAAAAGATTGGTATTGACAAATATATCACTCATTATGAGCCTGATGTGCCTGGAGAATTTGACAAACCCTCTAAAATGGAAAGGTACATCGAAGGGTACTTAGCTCGCGGAGTGGATGTTTCACCCGAACAGATCAGATTTTATGATGATAGCGAGAGGAACATCGATAGTATGATATGGAATGGTTACGAGTATTCGTATTTAGTGAATAATGCAAAGCCTGAGACCTCTTTGCTCACCCAATTGACAAAATTGCTTCATGAGCTAGAAAGTGAAGACACCATGGAACAGGCATAAATATATAAAAACAGCGGCGATGAAAGCGGGAATTCAACCGGTTGTTGGCGGTGTTTATTCAGAAGTTGGCTCATATTGCAATTCCATCCCATTCCAGGCAATCTTGCGGCTAAAGCGACTTTTTAAGCGTACTCGGCCATGGGCGGGAACTTGAGTTCTTTTCCCTTGATTATATTCCTGCTCTGCGGTTTCAAGCTGCCATTTCACTTTTAATTTATCCAGGGCTTCGCGGGCAATAACGGTAAACGCGCCATCTAAAACAGGATTGCTTGAAATCAATGAGCAGCGCATTTTAGCGTAGACCCCTTTACCGATTTTAGCCAAAGATTTTTGTTTGACAAGCGTATTCAATGCGCGGCTGATTTGACGATAGTCAGCTAAATCATTAATGTCTGAACGCAGAATCACTTTGTCAGTCATAGCTTTGATGCGCCTTTCGACTTGATAGAGGATGCTGTCTGAAATATGCCTATTCAAAACGTAACTCCATTCCGCGATAAGATAACTGGCGACGAAAGCGTGCATTCAGTTTGGTTGCTGGATTGGCTGGAACCTGTTGGCTGTTACCTAGGCGATAATCTTCTTCCGCAGTTGAGCGATTCCAGGCAATGCCCAAACGGGTAAGGGCTTCACGAGCGACTGCTAAAAACCCGCCTGGTAAATACTGCTCATCAGTAATTGGTGATTTTTTGGTTTTGGCATAAATGCCATATCCTAATTTGACAATCATGCCTTCTTTGACTAAATCTTGTAGTGCTCGACTGACCTGACGGTCGCTCCCCAAGTCTGCAATATCCTGGCGTAAAACAGTTGTCGAGGGTAGTTGCTCGATGCGTTGTAGTGCTTTATAGCGAGTTGTATCTTGTGCTCTGACTTTCATATCAAAATTTCTTTGCCAATATTAGACAATTAAATGATAGCATAAATTGTCAAAAATAGACAATTGGACTGGACGCTGAATTTTTATCTAGGGCCTTTGTTCGCTTGGTAGCGATGAAAGCAATGCGCCATCCAGTTTGGCATGTACTCTGTTTTTTGCATCAGTGTAGCAAATTCATGCTCGGGCAGGCGATTTTTAATGGTCTCGATTGTGTCAGAAGTCACTTGTCCACGACCCAGGTAAGAGAGTGCAGCCACAACAGTTCCTGCAAGCGTGCCTGCTAGTTTTAATTTGCGAGGGCTAACATGTTTTAATTGCACACATCGTGATCCTATTTTTAAAATTCTACTGGTGCCGCTGGTGTAATAAATCGTTTGCATAGGAACCTGGGTGGTCAACTGGAGTTGGCGTGCCACCTCGGCACCATGAATAGAAAAGGTTTCACCTGTCGATTGTGCAATCACTTCTACCACTTCCCAGCTTGAGGGAAGGGCCTCGCCTATCCCAGCTACTA
The DNA here is from genome assembly GCA_947476405.1 of Thiotrichales bacterium. GTDB lineage: Bacteria > Pseudomonadota > Gammaproteobacteria > Francisellales > CACEW01 > JAJZUD01. The sequence continues at coordinate 9,437 of CANJQG010000052.1, read as the reverse complement.
TTTTGGGCCTGATAAAGACGCCGCGAGCAACGCGATGCAATTCTTCTTTTTTTACAAGGCGTGCCAAAACTTGACGGATGTTCTCGGTTGAGCCTAGATGAGATAAAGCCTTTGCTGAGAATGGCTTCCCTAAAGGCATGGATTGCAAATGTTGCACAATTTTTTTGCTTTCAGTCATGATGGCACTTCTTTTATTTGTCTTAAATAGTATCATAATTTGTGACAAAAATGTTTTCTGGTATCCTTTAGCTGTAGCAGTCTTTCAGCCTTGCCTAAATGCTTTAGGCCTGATTCTCGCTCAGTGTAGTTTGAATAAATACACGTAATTTTTTAAACCTGCCTACAATAATCATCTCTCTCGGAGCAATATCCCCTAAAAGCGGATTAGGTGTGCTAAACCAGAGTGTGGTTTTATAAATTTCGTTGTTGAAAAATATGGTAACGAGATTGAGCGCAACAGCCCATTCCGAAAGGCAGTTTTTTAATTCCGGTGACATTTTGTCATCATAGAAAATGGAATAGATTGGAATGCTGGTGGCGACAGACAGTTCTTGTTTTGTAAACTTTAATAAGTCCAATATTCTGTGAGCGTCAGGGGTGCCATTTTCCATAAACAAACGACAGGGATCATTTTTTGAAATATGATTAGGTAAATTGGAGCGGGCCAAAATCAAAAATAACTGTCCCTGAAACTCAAATTGAGCTAGTTCTTCAATCTCCAGTTTTTGATGGGCATGGATGGAGCGGAGATTATCTTTGGAGATTAAAGTCAGAAGCAAATCAAATTGGGGCGGCAGGGCATTCAACAGGGTTTCAAGCAGGGGTTCCAGAACGCCTTGCCCACGGCGAGCTTGATCAATACAAACGGGGCCATAAATAAAAGGGTGATAATCTGCAAGAGGCTTCCCTTGATATGAAAGTCTTGGAAGTTGCTGAATCATTGCCTCAACTAAGGGAATGCTTCTATTATATTTAATCGTGCTGGCACAAGCATAAGCGCAGACTTGATCTGAATCGGCGCAAACCACTACGCATAGATCATGATCCATTGCCTGAAATTGTTCAATGGATAAAGAAGCAGAAAGAAAGCCATTTGCTCGATCTGCTGGGCTGAGTTGAGTCGCCAGGTTTCGGTTTTGTAAATTGACCATTTGCGCAAAGTCAGTGGGAAGCGGGCGCCTAAATTGCATGAGAGTTTTCTTTCAAAAATTGATTCTATCAGTTTATCCTGATCAAAAATTAATGTAAACTATGCAAAAGATTGCGATATTCACAAAGAGCGAAGGGGGAGAAAAACATGGCTGATATTTGGGATGCAAAAACCTATGCAAAATTTTTGGATCTGCGCACCAAGCCTGCACGGGATCTACTCTTCGCAATTCCAGATTCGCTTGAGCCAAAAGAAGTCTGCGATTTGGGTTGTGGCCCAGGCAATAGCACCATCTTATTGAAAGAACGCTGGCCTCATGCCAGAGTGGTGGGTTTGGATTCTTCCGGAGATATGCTTGCTGAAGCAGCAAAAAATTACCCGCAATTGGAATTCAGAGCAGGGGATCTTGCTCAATTTAATCCCGCCCAGAAAATAGATTGTATTTTTGCCAATGCAGCGCTTCAGTGGGTTGGTCAGCATGATGTTCTGCTTCCAAAATTATTGAGCCATCTCAATCCTTGTGGAGTTTTAGCCGTTCAGATTCCCAATAATTTCCATTGCTCTTCTCATCAAGTGACGGTTGACTTACTTGAGCGTCATACTAAATGGCGGCCGTTATTGCAAAGCTTGCGTTATGGCCGTCTGGACCGGCCTTTTTATGACGTTTCCTGGTATTACGATGTACTGACAGAGGCAAAGGCCACGCATATCCAAATTTGGGAAACAGAATACATTCAAGAAGTGGGAGATCATCAGGGCATTTTTAACTGGGTGCAGGGGACGGGGTTACGACCCATTTTAACCCAAATGAACGAGGCTGATCAGCAGGAATTTGAGAAAGCCTATGTGGAGGCGGTCACGACTGCCTATCCTACGCAAAAAAATGGCAAAGTCTTATTGCCGTTTAGGCGCTTGTTTATGATTGCGATGAAGGGGTGATGTATGATCGGTCAAGATCATTTAATTTCACTGGCTGATGGTGTAAAAATCTCAGTCAGTCTTAAAGGCAAGGGGCTACCCTTGATTTGGACGCATGGCCTGTTTATGAATCGCAATCTCGATAACCAAGTGCAAATCATCCCCTGGGATCAGCTGGGCCGTACTTGCCAATTGATTCGCTATGATGCGCGAGGGCATGGCCAATCAGGTGTAACACTTGATCCGCAAAAATATGTCTGGAAAAACTTGGCAGACGATATGCTAGCCATTGCTGATCACTTAAAGATAGATCAATTTATTGCTGGGGGCTCGTCCATGGGGACAGGCACTTCTATTTGGGCAGCAGTAAAATATCCTGACAGAGTAAAGGGGCTGGTCTTAAATGTGCCGCCTACTGCCTGGGAAACCAGGGTGAAAAGGGCGAGACAAATTTTAAAAGAACTCGAGTGGCTTGAACAGGAAGGGTTAGAGCGCTTTATTGAGTTGCGTAAAGCAATGCCTGTTCCCGATTTCTTTAAGAATGAGCCAGAATTACTGCATTTGGGATTAGATCAATTTTATTCGCGAGATTTTAAAGTGACCTGCGCGATCCAAAAAGGGGCAGCGCTTTCAGATCTGCCAGCGAGAGAAGAGATTGCTGCTTTAAAAGTGCCGACGCTGATTTTGGCTAATACAGGAGACCCTTACCATCCCTTATCTACGGCAAATGAGTTGCACCATCTCATCACCCATTCAAGATTGATTGTTTCAGAAAGTTTAAATCAGGCACGAGACGATGGATTGCAAGTCCTCGATTTTGTTAAACAAGTGGGCGAAGAAAAAAAGGTGGCTGAAGGTTGATTATAACTATTTTTTTGTGTATGATAAAAGCTCAATAGTGGTGAAGGTGAGGTGTTTTTAATGACAAGAGGTGAGATGAGTGCCCTTATGAGTAGGGATGGAAGTGAGAGGTTTATAGAACTGACTGCTTTACCACTAGATTATTTTTCTAGAATACAAATGCCAGTGCTTGAAGTGCCACCTAATTTATTTCAGCCTATCAGTTTTTCATCACTGTCTGTGCCTTTCGTTGCAGACAATTCAGCGGTAACACAGATGTTGGCGCAATTGCAGGCGGAAGGGGCAGAAAGGTCTCGCCAGATTAATGCTTTTTCTAATCTATTGGCTACCCCTTGGTTTGATCATCATTTCAATTTTGCTGAAGCCTATCATCAGACCGCTGCTCCTGCTGCGCCAGCAAGCGAGGCCTCCCCAGATTGGGATACTACCGTGGATAGCTCTACCTGTGCGGCTCCAGCAGCCTAATTTTGTAAAGATCCAACCATTTACAGGAGAAGAAAATGTCCACTTATTCATCTAATGATCAAATCGATTTTGGCAAAACAGCTCAAGATTACAGCCGGCATCGCCAAGGGTTTCCTGCAGAATTTTTTAGACGTTTGAAAGCTTTTGGAATTGGCCAACCGAATCAGGCTATTTTAGATCTGGGTACGGGAACAGGTACTGTAGCGCGAGGCTTAGCATTAAGAGGTGCAGCGGTTACCGCTTTAGATCCTTCAATGAATTTGATCATGCAGGCTAAAGAAAGAGATCAAGAGGCAGGAGTTCAGATTCAGTATGTCAACGCAAAGGCAGAAATAACAGGGCTTCCAGATCACTCTTTTGATGTTATTACGGCAGGACAGTGTTGGCATTGGTTTGATGAGGCTTTGGCGATGCAGGAAATTAAGCGCCTGCTAAAACCCAATGGGCGTTTAGTGATTGCGCATTATGATTGGCTGTCATTGCCAGGAAGCGTGCCTGCGCTTTCTGAAACAGTGATGCAGCGTTATGCACCCGATATGCGACCTGGATTTTCCACCGGTTTTTATCCAGAGCGTGCGCTCGCCATGCAGCGGGAAGGCTTTCAGCATATTGAGACCTTTAGCTTTGATCATGCGGACTTTTATAGTCATGAAGCCTGGCGTGGGAGAATTCGGGCTTCCAATTGGATTGGTGCGAGGTTATCCCCTGAAGATGTTGAGCGTTTTGATCTTGAACATGCAAAAGGTCTACAAGAGCGATTTCCGGGAGAACCACTACAAATTTGGCATCGATGTTTTGTAGCGATAGGGGCGTTTAAACCATGATGATGTTTTTTGTGTTTTTGCAATTTTTATTGCTCTTTTTTATGCTGTTTCACGACTGGATTCCTGTTCCTCCCTTCAATAATACAGCAGCCTTGAAAAAAGTAGATGGCAGTTGGGGGCGCCTAAAAGGCTCGATCATCAATGGAATCACTGTGCTCATTCCATTATGGTTAACGCTAAAATATATTCATACCAGCATGCCGCAATCTGCTTTAACTACGATTGTTTGCTTCTATTTAGGGATCAGCATTGGAACCATTTTCAGCTGGTGGATTCCTTATTTTTTTGGAAGTTCAACGCAACACAAAGACAGCTTTCAAAAGTTTAAACAAACGCATCACTTTTTGCCGGAGCGGGGTGATCATGTTGTTCCAAATACTTTGCATGTTTTATTGCATCTGCAAGTTTGGGTTTGTTTATTAATTTCAGTTTATTTTTTGTTTTCTAGTTTCATGCCGCAGTAATAACAAAAGGCTAAAGCAATAACGCCCAAAGCACCACAGCCATACCAGAGGATATCCCCGTGGAGATATCCATAAACAGTACTGCCTCCTATCGGCCCAAGCATCAATGCAAAGGTATAGACCGCCTGATACACGCCCATATAGTGCCCTCGATTATGTTCTTTGGCCCGTTCATATACCAAGACCTGAACTGTAGAAAAAAATAAGATCTCACCCAGCGTCCACAGCACACAGGAAAAAATAGCCATGCTATACGAAACACTCAATGGCAAGAGGGCGAATCCTAATCCTAAAAACAAGGCGCCGACTCCTGCAGTATAATTTGCGTTGAACTTGTGTAAATAGGTTAACAAAGGCATTTGTACAGCCACAATCAAAAGGGTGCTGAGTAAAAATAAATAGCTAAATTCAAGAGGGCTTACGCCATAATTGTGGTGCAGATAAATGGGGTAGCTGGTTTTTAGCTGTGCAAAAACAAGTCCAATTAAGAGTAAAGCCGCCAGCAAGATCATCAGGACAGAATCATGAAAAATGCTTTGATCAAAATGTTCTTGCGGTTTCTGCTGTGGCTGGGGGAGACCTTTTGCATAACCCTTGTTTAAAAATAGAATGAGCAGTCCGGCGGCTGCAAAAATAGCTAAACTGTTGGCGAGGAATAAGAGGAAATAGCTTTTCATGGCAATCAGTCCATCGATAAAAACACCTGCTCCAGCGCCCATATTCGCCATGGTGTAGCGTAAACCGCTGACTCGTGCCTGATCTGTGCGCTCGCATAATGACATAAGTGCAGTTCGGATTGCGGGTGCAAAAGCGGCGTTAGCGCCTCCCATGATGGTGGTAATCACCAGCAACCAAATAAAGCTGTTTGTCAGTGGCAAAAATAACCAAGTGATTGCATTGATGCAAAGCACGGTAATTGAAATTTTGAGGGGTGAAAGATGGTCACTTAAAAATCCCCCCAGATAAGAACAGATAAAAGAGCCTACACCAAAACCAGTCATGATGGTCCCAATTTGAGCTATTCCAAAATGGAGTTTTGTGGCGAGGTAAAGAGAGATAAAGATAGTGGCGATTGTCCCTGCGGCATTCGCAAAAACTGCAGCCATAATCATCCATATTTTAAATGAAAAGCCTGAAAAATTTTTGATGTAGAGCCTGAAATAGTACATGCAATCCTTTGACCCGCTATTCCAGTAAAAATTCTTTGAGAACTTGAGCCAATTCCTCTGGCATCTCAGCAGTAATGCCATGCCCGCAAAATAGTTCAACCAGTTTGGATCCAGGAATACCCTCCGCAATTTCACGCGATTCGTACGGTAGGCTAATAATATCCTCCAAGCCAGATACAACGAGAGTAGGCGCTTTAATTTTGGCAAGAGTGGGGCGGCCATCAAACGCTGTCAGGGTATGATACTGACGTTCTAAACTAGGCAGGGTCGGTGGATTAGAGTTGTTCAGAAATAAGTTTTTCAGAAACGCGACTTTGGTTTGATTCTGCAAAAACGCTTCGCCGTATACCCAGGATAAATTGAGGTCAAAAAAAGTATCAAAAGGGCAGCCATCACGCATGACATTCAACATGGACTGAAGGCCAAGTAACATGGCTTTGCGCCATTTTAATGTGGAATTCAAAATAGCTAGTTTGCTGATGGTATCAGGATGATGGGCTGCCAAGTGTTGCACAATGGTGCCGCCCATGGATTGGCCGACAATATGCGGTTTTTTTAAGCCTAATGCCTTTATGAGGCCCAACACATCTTCTGCCATGATTTGCGCAGTCAGGGGGTGGCTCTCCTGGTCGCGAGTTTGACCCACTCCTCGGTGATCAAAAACGAGCACTTGGAAATGCTTTTCCAATTCAGCCAAAATGGGAGACCAGAAAAAATGATCCGCCGCATAGCCTGTGACGAAAACCAGTGGATGGCCTTTGCCGCTTAGTTCATAGTAAAATTCAGTACTATTGAGGCGAATGTGAGGCATGTTATTTTCCTGTATGATTGATTTTGTTATCTTAGCAAAGTCTGATAATCTGTACAATAAGTTTTCAATCTAAATTAATGTATCGGAGACGCTATGAGAAAAATCTTAAAAGTAATGAGTTCCATTATAGCCTGTCTGGTCATGGTTTCAGTCAATGCAGTAGTGGTTGCTCATAATGTCACAATTCAGGATTATCAATATGTGCCTGCAAGTATCACTGTGGCACCAGGAGAAACAGTAACCTGGACGAATAAGGACAGCGTAGCCCATACGGTGACAGCAACAGGCCACAGTTGGGATTCTGGTAATTTAGCTCCTGGGGCCACCTATCGCCATCAATTTAATCAGGCAGGCTCTTATCCTTATGGATGCAGCTACCATCCAGATATGAGCGGAACGGTGATTGTGTCAGGAAGTCCAATCAGTAAGACAGCGCAGTAGCCACTTAAAAGAGTGGTGCAATAAAAAAGCCTCCGAAGAGGCTTTGGTTTGTATTATTTCCAACTTGGGCCTCGCGGTCCAGTGTAGTGTTGTCTTTTTGAGGCATCAATCCATTTCTCAAAGTCATCAAGGTCAATTAAAACCTTGCTGCCCATGCGACGGACACATTCATGAAATCCATTGTGGAATTCATTGAATATAATCCATCGCAACCCAGATTCTGTTACAACACCAGGATAAATAGTGGGCATCATTTTTACAGTAGCCCAGCGTTTTTTTGGCGTTAGAATAGTCTGGTTGGTCATAAGGTCGTGCATCATGCCAGAACTTGCGTGCATTGGTGTATTCATTTTTGGTTCCTCTTCTTATTAGTTGCTTATTACTTTTCAGTATTTATCATGCAGCGGTGGGATTTCAAAAAAAATGAGATCCGCTGTGGATCAATATGCTGAAAAAGATTTTGCGATTTGCTTATAGCTGAATCAATGGAAGCCCCTAGTCTTAAAGATCCGCCACTGGATTAAAGGGGTAACATGGCTGCTTGAAGGTTCAAAGTTTAAATTTAGTTTTTTTCTTTGTACCATATGGAGTGAATTATACACTATTTAACGATGATGTCAATAGTCTAAATTGTCCAAGGTCAAGCCGCGGGGCATTCCAGCATGCAGGAAGCACGCCAGGCTTCCTGCATGCTTTTTTTATTTTCAGATGATTCTATCAAGTTTATAGCCGATTTTTTTGAAGGCACTAATAAGACTACCCCCTCCATCTGCTTCAGACTTGAAATATTTTGCGTGGATGGTTTTTTGCATTGCACTACCTATACTGCTTGTCAGCATGTCGTAACCGCCGCCAATGGCTGCCCCTTGAGCTTTAATGGGTGGAACTCTTGTGGCCATTGGTTTGGTATAATCATAAAGCTGAACAAGGGCTTTAAACCTTATATATCCGGCATTTTCTCCGCTCTTGATCTCTGAGCGGGTGACGAATATCTCCCCGACCCGTTCAGTTTTATTATGGACAGTAAAGACCGCAATTTTTTGCCATGCCTTGGCGTCTAAGAAGTGTTTAGTCATTTTAAGATATCCTTATCTTGTTTCGTTTTTTAGCCATTTCCAGGTTTCGTTGCCTTGTATACCCTCAAGTTATTCGAGGGTTTGGCCTATGACTTTTAAATCCTCTAATATTTTTTCTAAGTACATGTTTTGCTCCTTTTTGTTGTGGTTAATCGAGAAATGCAGCAGAAGTAATCTGCTGCAGATTTTTTTAAGCAAGCCTGTGCTCAAGGGCTAAAATATTCTGACTGCCAGTCAGCCGGATATTGTCTTTAATCAGCTTGTAAGTTTCTTTCCCTTCAAATTGATTAACGATCTCCTTTTCTTCACTGTTCAGGTCGCTATAGTCTTTATCCGCATATTCTTTAGGAATGAAGTTTTTCATCTTGCAAGCCTCAATATTAAAGCGTCTGAGCAAGTCATCATCTTTAAATTCAAGGTGTATGGTGCCTTTTTTAAATATCGAAATGAAAAAGTAGTCTGTTTCGATTTTTCTATTTTGGCCGGTTTTAAGAGCCTCTTCACACGCTTTATCGATAGGATTGCTAAAGCTGGAAGGCTTAAAGTAGCGCATGACTGTTTCAATATCACGGAGCATTTTAGCCTGGCTATAACCGATTCTGTCCCAGTCTTGGCTATAATAATCTTGATAAAAAGGCATAATGACCTTTTTATTAATTTTGTAGCCGCTGTTGGTTTTCCAAGCGTTAAAATAATGAATGCTGTTTTTATACTCTTCATAATGCCAACTTTGATCTTTTAAGGCGTGGCGGGTCATCATTTCAAACAGGTCAGTGATGGCTTGATTGATGTGCTCAGGGTATGTTTTAACAAGATTTAGGATGAATTGGTGGATATTTGATACCGTAAATTCTTTGCAGTGAAACAGGGTGCTATTTGCAGCCAGTTTCTCAACTTCTTTCGAAGTGAGGTATTTTCTAACCTCTGGCAACTCAGTCACTTTCCCCCAATATTCTTGCTTAATTTTTTTCAGGAATTGATTATATTTTTCGCGCATCAAGTCAGTGAGAGTATGCTCGCGACTGTCGCTTTTTACTCCTTTGATTTGAAGATCAAGATACTCTGAAACATTTTTGTAATGCTTATAAAAGCTAACAAGCTGAGTATTCACTTGCTCACACGTTTGATTAAATTTTGCAACAAGTTCGGGGTAAGTCTGTCTATTGCTGATTTCGTGTTCTTGTTGGATAAGGTCAAATTCTTGTTGGGTTGCATCTTTCATTTCACCGAAAACATCGATTTCAACGCTGCGTTTCAC
>CANJQG010000051.1 GCA_947476405.1 Thiotrichales bacterium | reverse complement strand
TTATAAAAAAATAAGCGCTTTTTTGTGATTTATGCTTGTCTTTTTCCAAACAGCTGATATTATAGCTACATATAAAATATTCAGTTTAAAAAAGAGGTTAATTCGAATGCTTGAATTGTTCATTGTTGCAGGGGCAAGCCCTGATAATCCGACGCAGAAGCGTAAGATTTTTCAAGATGGGGGAGGTGTGATTGGTAGAGATGCACGTGCAGATTGGGTTTTGCATGATCCTAGTCGGCAGATTTCGAGCCAGCATGCGCGGGTTATTTTTTCGCAGGGGGCTTATTTTTTGTCCGATACCAGTGTGAATGGGATTTTTACGCATGAAGGGGCGTCCATTCGAAAAGGAGAATATCGGCCTTTGAAGCTCGGTGAAGTCTATGTGATTGGTCCTTATCAATTTGAAGTGAGTCAACTTCGAGTGGGTCAGGATTTGGCCTCTTTTAAAATGGCAGGCCTGGAGCATATTTTATCAGAGCCGGCGACTGAGTCGGATGAATTGACTCCCTTTGTCTATGCGGAAAAATCCCAGAAAATTGCGCCATTTATTCCCGAAAACAATACGCTGAAAGCATTTGACTTTATGCCAGAGCCAATTGATTTTTACCCGAATTCAAGTCCGCAAAAAAAAGATTTGATCAGCGCATTTCGGGAGCGATTTCATTTGCCTGCTGATACATTGAACAGCGTGTCAGAGGCTCAGTTTCAGCAGCAGATTTTAGAAGTATGGTTAGCGCATCTTAAAAAAAAGGAGAGTGAATATGTTTAAAAAGAGTCTCATCGTGGGGGCGATATTTTTATTATGTGGCTGTTCCAGTTTAGATACAAAAATATCAGCATCCAGTGATATTAATCCAGATTTGAATGGTAATCCTTCGCCCATTTCAGTGAGTGTGTTTGAATTATCTGATTCTCGCGCTTTTATTGCGGCGGATTTTATTCATCTGTATACCGAAGCCCCTACAACACTGGGTTCCAGCTTATTAGCAGAGCGTAATCTGATGCTCGTACCTGGTACGACGGAGGCCGTGAGCCTTCCTTTTGTGAAGGGAGTGACGGCGATTGCCTATGTGGCCGCGTATCAAAATTTAACAAATACGAATTGGCGTGAAATCGTCTCTGTTACACCGAATCGTGTTCAGGGTTCAGAGATTACCCTTACTTTAAATAATCAGGGGATCAGCCTGGTCAGTGATCAAAAAACGCTTTCATTATGGAATAATTTATGAAAAGAGTGCTCTGGAAAGAGGGTCTATTTATGCGCCCGCAACATTTGCAAAAACAAGATTATTACTGGATGGAACGCACCCGTGAACTCTATCAGCAGCAGGGGCCTTATGCCTATGGAATCAGTCATTTTAAATATTTGAAATCGGGTTTGGCTCGGGGTGAACTGACGATTCAAAGTCTGGAAGGCGTGATGCCGGATGGAACCTTGTTTAATTTGACAGGCTGCGAGGCTCAGTTGGCCTGTGCCATTCCGGATACAGTAGATCATGCTTGGTTGGTATTAACTTTGCCTTTTGAGACAGTCAAAGGCATTCGTGTTGCAAGCAGTCTCAATGTCGCACGGGACGAGCGTTATTTTATCAGTCAGGAAAAAGTGTCGGATGAGATGGTGGGTGAACAAGAAATGTTGGAATTAGAAGTGCTCGAGCCCAACTTTAAATTGCGTGTTGTGTCTAACTTAGCCGAAGTGGCGCGCTATCATAGTTTACCCTTGCTTAAACTCATTGAGCGTCGTGACAATGGGTTGTTGATCATCGATGAAAATTTTGTGCCACCTTTATTAAACCTGAGAGCCCATTTTGAATTAAATCAAGTTGTAAAAGAAATTTCCGGCCTGCTCAATGTGCGACGTCTCAAACTATTGGAGCGCATTGGGGGCGGAGATCAATTTGGTGTGGCGGGAATTAATGAGCTTCTTCTTTTACAATTGATTAATCGGTATGAGCCGCTCTTGCAGCATTATGAAAGACAAGCCCTGCTTCATCCGGAAACCGTCTATATTTTGTTTTTAAAATTATCTGGTGAACTGCGGACTTTTACGAGTGAAGATCGCGGCTATGCGAATGCGCCAGCCTATCAGCATCAAGATTTAGCAGCTTGTTTTGGGCGATTGATGGCGGATCTGCGTGAAGCCTTTAATTATGTGTTTGATGAGCCGGCTATTCTCATTCCGATCAAAGCCCATCAATACAATTTATATCTGGCTGAGTTTGGCAAAATGTATTTTGATTATCAGCGTTTGGTTTTGGAAGTGAAAGCAGAGATGCCTTTAGATCAGGTGCGCAATTTATTTCCGACGCATGTCAAATTGGGGCCGACAGAAATGATTCGTGATTTGGTCAATTTGCAGATTCCAGGAATTCCCGTCACCGCATTGCCTGTCGCGCCACGTCAGATTCCGTATCACAGTGGAACGGTTTATTTTGAGCTCGATAATCAAGGGGAAATGTGGGAAAAATTACGCGATTCGCCAGGCCTGGCCTTGCATCTTGGCGGGAGTTTTCCAGGCGTGGAATTAAGATTGTGGGCGATTAAACGATAAAGGAGTAATGATTGATGAATGGGGTATTAGAACAAGATGACAAAACAGTATTTGCAGCAGTCATCCCGAAAACACAGGCGCCAGTGCGTGATGTCAGCCCGAGTTTACAGGCGGTGCAATTAGATTATCGTTCGGGCCTGAATCCTTTAATGGAGCATGCGACAGAAATTTTTTTGCTGCATTATCAAATTATGAAAGGTCATTTTCGCGAGGCGGAATCTTTGCGTGCTTTGATTCAAGATGCGTTGCTGAAATTTGAATTACGTGCACAGCAGGGGAGTGTTCCTAAAACTGTGATCAAAAGTACAAAATATGTCTTGTGTACATTTTTGGATGAAGCGGTCATGCAGCAGTTTGGACATGAATCATCTTGGGGGCAACGGACTTTGTTAGCGCAGTTTTTTAATGAAACCTGGGGTGGCGCGACGGTTTTTAAAATCCGGCAGTTTTGTCTCGAAAATATTCATGAATACGCTGATTTGCTGGAGATGATTTATGTCTGCTTATGCTTAGGTTTTAAAGGCCAGTATGGCACGCTTGCGCAAGGTGATGCTCAATTGGAGCGGCTGAAGCGAGAGAGCTATCAAGCCATTATCAGCTTTCGGGGGGATCGTTTTAATGAGCCCTTATCGCCGCATGGTGTTTCGCAATACAAGGGAAAAGTCACCTTGAAAAGAAGTTCTTCCTGGCGTTGGTTGATCGGCATCGGTCTCGGATTTTTGCTGGTGTCATACATTAGTTTAACCGTGTTTTTGAATATTGAAAGTGCTCCGGTTTATGATAAAGTCACGGCGGCATTAGGACAGTAAAATGAAAGAAATCTTAAAAATAATCGCTCTGCTCTTTAAAAATAAAGTCTGGTGGGGATTATTATTTTGCATCGCGCTTTGTCTCTTGATCTGGTTTGTGGGGCCTGCGATTTCAGTTTATGCGAGTACGCCTTTTCAGTCTGTTGCAATGCGCCTCGTTTTTATGAGTCTGGTGATGCTGTTGTTTATATTGATTCGTTATGGTTTTGCAATCAAAACCCATGTGGCAAATTTTTTTAATATACAAACGAAAACAGAATTCCATTTTGTAAGTTCTGCTCATCGAATGGAGCGGCGGCAAATTCGACGTGATTTTAAAAAGTTGAAATCCCAGCGATCCTATGATTTGCCTTGGTATTTGGTAATGGGTGATCAGGGCTCAGGCAAAACCAGTCTGCTGCGTGAGGCGGAGCTGAATTTGACCTATCAATCCTATAATCATATCTACCATCATACTAAAAGTTTTCAGTGGACCTTGGCAGAAGAGGGGCTGTTTATTGATCTGCCTTCTGAATTTTGCTGGCAACGTGATGAAACTCAGCGATTTTCTTGGATGATCTTTTTAAAATATCTGAAAAAAGCGCGTGTCCGTCGCCCGTTGAATGGCTTGATTTTGAATATCAATTTGCGTGATTGGCTGGATCAAAAATTGGATTATTGGCTGGAATCTATGCGCTTACGTTTGAATGAATTGCAGCAGAAAATGGGCTTGTCTATTCCTATTTATGTCGTATTTACACATGTTGATGTGCTACCGGGATTTGCGGAATTTGTGATGCGTTTCACCGAGGAGGAGCGTCAGGATATTTTGGGCCTGACTTTTGAAAGTACAAGCCTGGCACCCGAACAGCTGCCGTTTTTATATGACGAATTGATTCGTGCTTTAAATCAACGCATGCGTCGCGATTTAGATCAAGGCTCGACTTATTATTTCCCCATGCAAATGGCGGCAATGCGTGAAAAATTGCTGGAGCTGGCTAAATTATGGTTTGTTCCGCGTAAAAGTTTTATGCCTTTGATTTGGCGGGGGGTTTATTTTGTCAGCAATGGGCTGACTGCAGGGGAACAATTTGATGTGATTTTGGGTGAGCCTTGTTTAAGCGTTATGGAGTTGCCACGCAGCTTGCGGAATCGTCGGTTTTTCAGCGAAAAACTGTTTAAAGAGGTGATTCTAAAAGAATCCGAATTAGTTGGGGTTCAAACGGCTTCAGAATGGCGATATGGTCTCTGGCAAGCTATCAAACTGTTTCTTTTTTTGAGTGGAACCCTCGGCATCATTGGCCTCTGGTCAATGAATATGGTCGCGCATTTGAATCATAATAATCAGATCGAAGCGGCCTCTTCGTATTCAGATTTAACGACTTTGTCACAATGGTATCACTCAGGGCTGAATATCATGCCGGTTGGACTTTATCTTTATGATAATCCGCAGAAACCGATTAAGGAAATGTATCAGCAGCAATTGGAGAAACAGTTTTTGCCAGTGGTGATCAATACGCTGCAATCTGGTTTAGCCGGTGCGGCTGCGAGAGTGGATAATAAAAATATGAATTCAATTGAGAATGTTTACAATTGGTTATCTTGTACTTTGATGTTTAATCAGCTCAATCAGCTTAATGCAGCGCAGATTGAAGCCTTGCTGGCTGAAAAAGAATCGCCACAATTTTTGCAAAATCTGGTTGACTTATTGACCCTGGGATTTTCTCCAGTTAACAATTTAAATGCATCCCTGATTGAGAAATCGCGTACCACCATGTGGAATAGCCCTTTATATATGCAGGCTTATTTGCGTTTGAAGCTGAGTGCAGCAGCGCAAAATCAAGTTAACTTTCAATTGGCAGGAGAAATGAGTGCGGACAGTGCGGAAGTCTTTAGTAATTTAAATGCCGTGTCAGTGCCTTATTTATTCAGCAAAGAAGGATATACGCAGTTTTATCAGGCAGAAGCGGATAATAGCTTGAATACGGTGACCCACCAATCTTGGGTTCTGGGTAGTCAGTATCACAATAATAATACGAATCAAGATCCGAGCCAGGTGCGTGCGCAGATGGATAATTTGTATTGGACGGATGATATGAATGCCTGGGATTCTGCGCTTTCACAAATGAATATGGCTCAGTTTACAAGCTTGCAGCAGGAGATCGATCTGCTGACTATTTTAACTGAAAAAGACTCGCCCTTGATTAGTGTGGTCAAGGTCGTCAATGACAATAGTGATTATGCCAATGGATTGGGCCAGAATATGGTCGCTAATCATTATCTGCCGCTGACGAATTTGTTGACGCAGGGGCAAGGTGCCGGAATGCAGAATATTTTAGCCAGCTTGACCGCGTTGCAGCAATATTTGAATGGGATTGCCAATTCCAGTAATCCACAATTATCAGCCTATACCGCGGCGACTCAGATTTTTGCAGGGCAGGCGGATCATTCCCTCACGGCGATTGCCAGTGAAGCGCAGACTTTGCCAATGCCTCTGTCACGCTGGTTGAATCAAATTGTTTCCAATACCTATGGCATTATTTTTGCGACGGCGAATCAGTATCTGGCCGGTGAGTGGCAATCGAACGTCGCCTCTTATTATCAACAGGCTTTGGCGGGGCGTTTTCCATTGAGTGATTCCTCCAATGAGGTGACGATTCAAGATTTTAGCAATTATTTCAAGCCAGGGGGTGTGGAAGATAGTTTTGTCAAAAAGTATCTCAGTCCCTTTTTAATTTTTGACTCTTTTGGGCATGCAGAATGGGCGAGTGTGGATAATCTCTCTTTTAGTGCAGATCAGACAGTAACGAATGAAATCAGCGAATCCAATATCATTCGTAATACCTTTTTTGGAGGGGAAAATGGAGCGCTCAATTTTAGTATTACCCCAGGTTCCATCACGAATGCGCATAAAGCAGTCTTAAGTTATGACGGAAAAGTCATTTTATTTGATGGCGATGCCGATGCGGGGGTAAATATGGTCTGGCCCCCTCAAAATACAGATGGTTCCATAAGTATTCGTTTTGATCGCTTACTCATGAGTGATGAAGTCAAAAATTTTATGGGGCCCTGGGCTTTGTTTCATTTACTTCAAAGTGCGAGTTTAGTCCGATCAAAATATGGTAGTCAGTATCAAGTGAATTATACCGATGACGGTATGAGTATGAGTTTTAGTTTGAGTGCGAATAGTGTCAATAATCCCTTTGATTTAAAACTGCTTCGCAATTATCGTTTCCCCACCCATTTCTAGGAGAGAGTCATTGAAAATTATCGGAAAAATCCCTTTCACATTGGAGTCAAAAGCATCCCACAGTCGATGGGCGCGTCAAAGTCTGGTGTTGGGTTGTTCATTGGATATTTTAAAAGATCCTGAACGCTTAACTATGTTTCATCAGGAGGTGACAGACGCCATCCAAGGCTGTATTCAAAGTCATTGGGCGCGACAGAGTCCGCTGATTTATGTCATGATTTCAGGGCATGAATCCTTGCCCGGATTTGAGGCCTATTTTAAACGTCTTAAACCCGAGCAAAGAGAACAGATTCTGGGTTTTACGCTTCCGTTTCATCAGGCAGATCTTAAAGCTGAGTTTTTGGCTTTAAATCAACAGCTCAGTGTGAGGGTCTTATCTCATCTGAGTTCGGAGGCCAGCCAATCAGTTGATAATGCAGAGGTCTTCTTTTTCCCGCAGGCTTTGGCAGAAATGTATCCGATATTGGCAGGTATATTGTCAGGATTTAAGATGCTGCGTGGTGTTTATTTTGTCACGGCAGATTCAATTAAGCGGATTGAGTCGGATGTGCTAATCAAAGAGGCTCAGTATTTCAAGCCGTGGGCCGTGATATTTGATTATGCGGAAACGCAGCGTAAAAAAATTGCAGCGATTGCGTTGACAGGCCTTATCTTATTGTTTGGAGTCTGGTGGATGGGGGCTTTGAAAGGGGAGGATTATTTATCTGAAGTCACGCAAAATCTGAATGTCAGCACCTTGCCTGATTTGCAAGCTTTGAATCAGTTGGGGGTTCAGGATGATCGTTGGTTTGGGCGTTATCTGGGTATTTTGTTTCCCAATAAAGTGAAGGATGCCATTCAAAATCAATATGATTTAGAATTGAGAAGCCAGTTTCAACCGATGTTGCTTGCTGAATTCGCGCAGCATTTACAAAATAATATCACGGCTGGAAAAACTAAAAAAGTGACCGGGATGGATTTGCTGACGGAAGATGCGGCGATTTATGATAGCTTGAGCGCTTATTTGATGCTGAATGATCTCAGTCATTTTGATGCGCATTTTGTTGCAGGGCAGATTGCAGAGCCTGATTTGTTACCCGTTTATTGGGATTGGGTGGCATTGGGGGTTCAGTCGATGCCGATTAATCAGGATTTAGTCAATCAGGCGCGGGCGATTTTAGGGCATCAGCCTTTGGCCATTCAAGCTTTTTTTGCGCTGAAAGCGAGTGCAAGTGAGCTGCCTGTTTATTTGGCGGGTCAGGGTCAGAATAGTTTTAATCTGAATCATGGCAATACCGTGGATGGATTTTTTACCCAGGCAGCTTCCAGTCAATACTTATCTAAAGATGAGGAAAATACCGTGATGCAGACGCTTAGCCAATCCTGGGTTTTGGGGGCCGGTCAAGCTTTGGCGGTCAATCAATCGGAGATTAGTGCGATTAGCGCACAGGTCACGCAATTTTACTGGAATCAATATGCGCAGGCCTGGAGTCAAGCTTTAGCTGGGGTGAGTTTGAAGCCGTTTTCCAGTATTCATGCGGCGGCATCCTGGTTTAATGAGGCGGGTCATCAGGGTTCTGACTGGATGGTATTGTGGCAGCAAATGGCGCAAAATCTGCCGAGTTTAAACGCCTATTTTAGCGATGGATCCCATTTGGCGGCTATTCAATCTGCATTAACTTCGGTAGGAGAGGGCTTCAATCAAGGGCAGAATAATGTGGATTTGGCCGTTCAGATTTTAAATGATCAATTTGCGCCTTTGAATCAGCTTCAAGCTTTGGCAGACAGTGCGCCACAGCCTGTTCAAGATATTTTAAAAAGCATGCTGCAGTCTGCCACTAAAACTGTTTTTAGTGAGGCTGAAAAACAAGTGACGGCCAATTGGCAGAGTCATGTTGCTCATGCATGCCGTAATGTCATTCAACAGCCTAATCCAGCCTTGGATGATTTTAGTCATTTCTTTAATCATAGCGGCCTGGGGGGGCGTTTTATCAGTGATCATGTGTCCTCTCTGGTCAATATCAAAAGCGGACAACTTGAGCAGCGTTCAGCCTACGGTGTGCCGTTTATTTTGCCTGATTTTTTACAACAGAATATTGTGCGTTTAATTTTGATTCATGATGCGTTTTTTAATCAAAGTAATGTGCCTAGTTTGAGCATCAGTCTCAAGCCGATGGTCCTCAGTAAAAATTTAGCCGATTTTACCATTCATTATGGTGCGCAAACTGTGTTTTATCAAAATGGCCCTCGCTTTGCTACGATCTGGAACTGGCCTGCATCAAATGGCGATATTGTGGTCCAGTTTGTAGGGTTGGATGGTCAGGTATTGACAGAGCAGTATTCGGGGCCCTGGGCTTTGATTCAGCTCTTTAACTCAGCCAGTGTGATGACAATTGATCAGAATCATTTTGCACTGACTTTCAGTAAAGGGAATGATTCAGCGACTTATGAATTGTCTTTAACACAAGGCAATTTTGCAGGCGTCTTGGCGCTACAAGGCTTTGATTGTCAATAGTCATATTAATCAATTTGTGTCATAACAAGAAGAGTTGTCAAAAAATATGGATGTGCATCATGGAAAAAGTTGTCATAATGGGAAATAATGGAAGGGTTTTATTGCCTGCTGCTTATCGCAAAGCCCTGCATTTAGAGGCAGGTGCGGCGGTTATTCTCAAGTTTGAAAAAGATCATCTTACGATTTCATCGGTGCAGGCTGCAGGGAAGGCAGTGCAAGATTATGTAAAAAAACACAGTCAGGAAAGTCAGGGCAGTGCAGTTGCAGAGCTGAAAGCAATGCGTAAAGAGGAGTTTGAGCGTGAGTAAAGTGGTTTTGGATTCTTCTGCGATGATTGCTTTTTTGTTTTCCGAATCGGGGGCTGAGTCTGTCAGGCCTTATCTCGGGCAGGCCTATCTATCGTATGCGCTCAAACAAGCACATCTAACGGCCTAAAATAAAACATGAGACACTCCTGACTGAACTAACCAGCAGGAGAAATCATGATAAAAAGAGAAGTGGATCTGAGCGAATGGCAGAAGTTGTCAGACGACTGGGAGCAATCGGGCTTAAACCAGAAGGAATACTGCAAAGGCAAGGGGGTCAGTCGCAGCACTTTCTCGCAAAGCCGGACAAAATTAATGCTGAAGGGGCTGGCAAAGCCTTATTATAAGCGCTCAAAACCGGTGGTGAATCGAGAGGCTCTGCGTTTTGTCCCCGTTAATTTACCGGCAGAGAATAGTCCACCGCAGCGGCTTGGCCCCGTATCTTGCGAGACGAATTTTATTGAAATCAATCTGCCGCATGGGATCGTGATGAGGATACCAACATGATTGGAGCGGTGAATTGCATTTATTTGGCGAGCATTCCGATTGACATGCGCAAAAGCATAGATGGTCTGTCGATGCTGGTGAGTAGCGAGTTTGGGCAAAATCCGTGTTCTGGCAGCTGGTATGTTTTTTACAATCGCGGGCGGTATATGACGCTGGATTCAAAAGAGCAGTTCAGCGCTATAAGCCTTATAGAGCTTCAGGTTCTGCTTGCTGGAGTCGACATCAAAACACTCAAAATGCCGAGGATATTGGAGTATAGCGTGTTTTAGAAATAGCAGGCTTTAAAAAAGGGCGCAGATGTGTCTTTTTAAGGTGCATTTATTTGGCTACAAGCCTTGATAATACTTGTTTTTATCGTGTTTTTGTGCGAGAATAAATCACGTTAATTAGAGGTGTTTATTGTGGAAAAAACAGGGGCTGAAGCGCTGCACTCCAAAACAGCACCCGAGATTTTTTTGCGCGTCATCTCTGAACAAAGAACAGAAATCGCAGGCCAAAAGCTTGAGATCGAAATCCTCACAGCCGAAGTCAAGCGCCTGTTGGCAGAATGCTTTGGTCGCTCGTCGGAACGCCATACTGGCGATGACGCGGAAACCTTTGATGAAAAAGATCAGCCGGAAAAAGATCCAGCAGCTGAAGAGGCTCTGGTCGCTGATGTCAATGCCGACGCGGATGAATCTGTTGAGACGGAAAATATCGCCTACACCCTCAAAAAGAAAGGGGGCAAGTCTGGCCGCAAGCCACTGCCTGCGTATCTGGAACGGATTCGTTTTGAATATACTTTGCCTGAATCTGAACTGATTGCGCCTGAGGGTTTCTTTTTTGTCAAAATCGGTGAGGTCGTGACTGAGACATTGGATGTGACGCCTGCCAAGGTGCATGTGATTCAGCATGTACGCTTTCAATATGCTTGTCGGGAGCGCGAAGAGTGTGGCGTCAAGATTGCGCCGGTTCCCGAACAGGTGATCCCCAAGAGTATTGCGAGTCCAGGCTTGCTCGCCCATGTTTTAATTCAAAAATATTGTTATCACCTGCCGTATTATCGGCAGGAGCAGATTTGGCGGGATCTGGAGGTTAATCTCCCACGGAACACGCTGTGCACCTGGCTGATGGTATGCGCCGCAGTCCTGCAGCCGCTGATTCCCATTTTAAAAAATGAAATCCTGAAAGATGGCTATGTCCATGCGGATGAGACAACGGTGTCCGTTCAGACCCAGACGCATGAAAAGAAAAAAGGCAAAAAAGAGACAGACAAAGAGAAGGCAGCGCCAGATAAGCCGCAGATCCACCTATCGTACATGTGGACCTATCTGAATCCGATTGAGCATCTGGTGCTGTTTGACTACCAAGAGGGTCGAGCCGGATTGCACCCTTGGGCGTTTTTTGAAGGTTATAAAGGTTATGTGCAAGCCGATGCCTATGGCGGTTATGACTGCATTGAATCGGATGTGATCAAACGCCTGGGATGTATGGCGCACGCACGCAGAAAGTTTGCGGAGATCTTGAAGCAGCACCCCCGGCACGCGCATGCGAATGCGGCCATCTGTCAAATCAAAGCCATT
>CANJQG010000050.1 GCA_947476405.1 Thiotrichales bacterium | reverse complement strand
CGTCCAGGCGCGTACTTCCTTTACCCCTGCGGTAAAATAGGTTTGAAGTCCGAGCAAATGATAGCTGGCACGAATCACACGATTTAGGCCGGGCTCTTTTAATCCCAATTCCTGCAGAAACTCCATTTTTTCGGCATCGCTTAAGCTGGATAATTGTGATTCGATTTCTGCGCAAACCGCCACCACTTCTGCTTGATGGGATTTCGCATAGGCTTCTACCTTCTCTAAAAGGGGATTGTTTTCAAAGCCATTTTCTAAAACATTGGCGACGAATAAAATCGGTTTTGTCGTTAATAATTGCAGGCCTTTCATTAAAGCCTGTTCTTCTTTGGTCCAAATCTGTGAGCTGGGCATGATTCCCTCACACAATAAGGTTTTGATTTTTTCAGCCACTGCGGATTCGGCTTGCGCTTCTTTATTTCCGCCCTTCACCAATTTATGCAGGCGAAATATCGCTTTTTCAATACTCTCTAAATCAGCGAGCATGAGCTCGGTATGAATCACTTCAATATCAGACAAAGGATCCACTTTCCCCGCTACGTGAATAATATCATCATCCTCAAAGCAACGCACCACATGTAAAATCGCATCGGTCTCACGAATATTAGCTAAAAATTTATTCCCCAGCCCTTCACCTTTAGATGCACCTGCAACCAGCCCTGCAATATCGACAAATTCAGTCACCGTAGGCAGGACACGTTCCGGCTTCACAATGTCAGCCAGTGGCTGCAAGCGCGCATCGGGAACAGGCACAATGCCCACGTTGGGTTCAATCGTGCAGAAAGGATAGTTGGCCGCAGCAATTTCCGCCTTGGTTAAAGCATTAAATAAAGTGGACTTTCCTACATTAGGAAGCCCTACAATTCCACAGCGAACAGACATATTGACCCTTGTCTCAAAAAGAATGCCCTATTCTGCCACAAAGAGCCGCTAACGCCAATCAAAAAATGCAATTGCGGTTAGAGTAAAGGCTGAGCATATCGCAAAAAGCCTTCAATCAAGTGGGACATTTTTTCGCCCGCTTGATTGGCGACGGCAACGACTTCTTCATGATTCACCAAATTGGCGCTTAAACCGGCGCCCAAATTGCTGACTAGGGACAGCCCCACCACTTTTAAGCCGCAATGACGCGCTGCGATGACTTCATTCACGGTGGACATGCCGACAATATCGCCCCCCATGGAGGCAAAAAATCGGATTTCTGAAGGGGATTCATAAGAGGGGCCCATCACGCCGACGTAGGTTCCATCGGTTAATTTGATTTCTAATTCCTGGGCCGCTTTGTGAAATAACGCACGTAATTCTGGATCATAAGCATGTTCCATACCTTGAAAACGGGGGCCATATTCGGCATTGTTTTCGCCGACGAGCACATTGACTCCGCTGAAATTAATTTGGTCTTGAATTAAAACTAAAGAACCTGGCATGACATCTGCCTTTAACGATCCCGTTGCGTTGGTCAGGAGCATATGTTCACAGCCTAGACGTTTCATGACTCGAATAGGCGCCAAGAGTTGCGCTGAGCTGGCCCCTTCATATAAATGGACGCGTCCATTCATGCAGCAAATCGCCACGCCTTCCAAATAACCAAAAACAAACTCGCCCTTATGTCCCGGAACCGTGCTGTGAAAAAATCCAGGGCAGTCGCGATAGGAAATCCGTGCAACAGGCTCAATTTTATCGATCAAGCCGCCTAATCCAGATCCTAAAATCATGCCCATCTGGGGTTTAAAGTCTTTAATTTGAGGTAAAATAAGCGCTTCTGCTTGCTTAGCGATGTCCATGATGTCTCCGTCGATAAATATAAAATAGCATAACAGGAAGAACCATAATCACAATTCCTCCCACAAACATCATGACATAATGCGTCATGGTTCCGACATCAATGCCGGAAGGCGGTAAAAAGCCAATATAAAGCGTAACCAGACAGCCGATAATCCCCATCACAGCTAAAATTCCAGGCATATAGGGAATGCTCATGAGGCCTGCCAAATGTGGGCGCTTAGGATCTTTCAATCCAATTTTAATCGCCGCGGCAAACATAAAAAGATACATCAGCATATACAGTTCTGTTGAGAGAGCCGTCAGCAACCAATACGAGCCATTGACGCTTGGCATAAATAAAAAGGCGCTGGAAACGATGGTCATGACGACAGCTTGAATCAGCGCAACGCGTGAGGGCACACCATGTTTATTTCTTTTATGCAAAAACTCAGGGAGGAAGTGATCCTCAGACGCTTGAAACAAGCCGCGTGCAGGTGAAATCATCCAATTGATCATTTCACCCAGGCTGCCAATAATCACCATGCAAACAAGAATAGGGAAAAACCAGGATAGATGATCATTCGCAAGCAAAATATTGACGGCTTCCATGACGCCTTGATTCAAGATAATCTGAGACTGCGGCACCATCATCGCAATGGCAAGGGAGCCCATAATCATGGTGGAAAGCAAAATCACCATGGCAATCATCATCGCGCGTGGATAGGTAATGCGTGCATCTTTAATATTCGCCATGTGCACTGCAGCTAATTCAATCCCGAGAAAGCTGGTCATCACCCCCGTCAGCGAAAACCAATTATTCATTCCGTGCCAGCTCGGCAACATATTGGGCCAAGTAAAGCTGATCTGCAAAGGCTTGCCCATAAACAGCCAAATCACGGCCAAGATAATAATCAACCCCATCGGAATAATCATGCCGATCAAGGTGCATACGCTGGCAAAACGAGCTGAGACATCAATTCCTCGCAAATTAAGCAAGGTCAGCAGCCAGAATCCACCGACAATCACACACATCAAAAAAATACTATTTGTCCCGAGTTTTGGTGCAATCAAATAGGCGACTGTTCCCGCAATAAATGCCAACATGGTAGGAAACCAAACTAAAGTATTGACCCACTGCAACCAAATGGCTAAAAACGCTGTTTTTTCTCCAAAAGCGCGTTTGACCCATTGGTAGACGCCGCTTTTTTCCGGATAAGCCGCCGCCAGATCCGCAGAGATGAGGGCTCCCGGAATTAAAAAGAACAAAGCCCCCAGAATAAAAAAGAAAATCAGGCTGGGCCCAAAAAAAGCCGTAGAAGGCAAGTTTCGGATACTGTCAATCGACCCTGTAATCAACATCACCAAGGCAAAGAGGGTAATTTTCTTTGTAAACATGTCGCTCCTACTTTTATGAAACAAAAACCAAGTGGACAATTATACAAAAATTTAAATATTTTTGAAAGATATATTTTTCATTATTCTGTGAGCGCCCTCATATTAATGAGGCGATGCAAATAAGGTAAAAGATCTAAAGCCAGGATTCCGCGCTCACCCTGCTCGGCAGCGCATTGGTCGCCCGCTGTGGCATGGAGTAAAGCGCCCAACTGGGCTGCATCTGTTAGTGAGCAGTCTTGGGCGATTAAGGCAGCGATAACGCCTGTCAGTAAATCACCCATTCCGGCTGAGGCCATGCCTGGATTGCCTGCCTCGATTGTGTTGACTTCTTTTCCATCTGCAATCAAGGTATGCGCCCCTTTGAGGACGATAACGCCGCCATATTTTTGTTGCAATGCATTCACGGCTTTGAGGCGATCTGCTTGAATCTGCTCAACCGTGCAATCTAATAAACGTGCGGCCTCGCCTACGTGTGGCGTGAGAATCCAATGAGGGTGTGGTCCAGACATAGGCTTAATAAAGTTAAGAGCCCCTGCATCAATGACCATGGGCAGATGAGTATAGTGTAGCAAAAACTGAAGGCTTGACTGACTCCAGGGGCTCTGGGTCAAGCCAGGTCCCAAAGCCAAGACTTTGGCTTTTTTTAAGAAAGGCTCTAATTCCTTTGGATCATGAATTCCATGACAAATAATCTCAGGACAAGCGAGGCTGGCTGTTTCTGCATGTGAAGGATGCGTGGCCAAAATAACCAAGCCTGCGCCACAGCGGAGACAAGCCTCAGCACAAATCCGCCCTGCACCCGCCATGCCTTCATCGCCCGCTAAAATCAGCACGGAACCAAAATCATATTTGTTGGCCTCTGCCTTGCGGAGTGGCAGGTATTTTAAAAGGTCAGCGAGGTTTCGCATGAGCTTCCATATAACTGCGCAAAACTTGATTAATCCGTTTTTGATAACGGCCTTTTTGCGCTTTAAACCAATTCAGAATATCCTGATCTAAACGAATTGAGATGGGCTGTTTACGTCCCAGGTCAACGACCTTCGAATTCTCCCAGAGTTCCGGAGTGGCTTCTGGAATATCAGAATAGTCAATATCTTCATCTTTTAATGTATCTAACGCAGCCCAATCTGTAAGGGAGGTCATTTTTCTAAGCTCTGCTCTCGTGTATTGCTTGATCATATTTTCTTGCCTCCCTTCTATTCGCTTTTCGAAATGAGATAACACGGACATCCTCATTTCTTATTGTATAAGCCAATGCCATAAGTCGATTTCTAAGTAATCCATAGCTAATCCATCGTCTTTCAGTATAAGATCTCCTCAAGTCTTCAAAAATAACTTGACCGCTTTCCCAAAACTCTTCCACATCAATAAAATCGATATGATGCTTTTCAATATTGAGCTGACGCTTTCCTTCATCCCATTCAAATCTCATTTATCCTCACATTATACATACAACTGTATATACCCGTCAACACAATATATTAAAAATTGAACTGAACTTTAATTATACCAAAATAAAATTGCCTGTCAAATACACAGAAAGATATGATACAATGAAGCTCTCTCCATATTTACAGGATAAAAAAATGTCAACGATTGAACTCATTGTAATTGCTTTTGTTGCCGTTGTATTGTTTGCAATCGCAGCTAATTCTATTTTCACCATTCGGCAACAAACCGTCGGCGTGGTTGAACGTCTGGGCAAATTTAAACGTTTGGCTGGGCCTGGGATTAACTTTAAAATTCCGCTTTTGGAACAAGTTGCTGGGCTGGTGAATCTGCGTTTGCGTCAATTAGATGTGATGGTTGAAACCAAAACGAATGATAATGTTTTTGTGAATTTGAATGTCAGTGTGCAATATGCGACTTTGCAGGATAAAGTCTATGAGGCTTATTATAAGCTGACCGATCATCAAGCCCAGATTAAATCTTTTGTGTTTGATGTGGTGCGCGCGAAAGTGCCTAAAATCACCTTGGATGAAGTGTTCGAGAAAAAAGAAGAAATCGCGCAATCCGTTGAAGCTGAGCTGAAAGAAATCATGCAACAATTCGGCTATGCGATTTTGAAAGCCCTGGTGACCGATATTAACCCAGATGAAAAAGTCAAACAAGCGATGAACGAAATCAATGCGGCCACCCGTCTGCGCGTTGCCGCCACGCAAAAAGGCGAAGCTGAAAAAATTATCCGCATTAAACAAGCGGAAGGAGAAGCCGAAAGCATGCGTTTACAAGGCGAAGGTTTGGCGAATGCACGGAAAGCCATTATTGGCGGCATGGGCACTTCGGTCGATGAATTCAAAAAAATCGCGCCTGAAGTTTCAGCAAAAGACATCATGACTTTAGTCTTAATGTCCCAATATTGCGATACCTTGAAAGAAATCGGTGCCAAAAGCGGCACGAACAGCGTTTTCTTAGCCTCCTCCCCCACCACCATCAGCGATCTGGAAACGCAGATTCGCAACGGATTGCTGAGTGCTAACGCGATCAGCAAATAGGATCGGCCATGGTTTTTGTAGGGCATTTCCTGATTCTGCTGCTTTTTATGCTGGCGCTGTATCTGCTTGCAAACTATACCAGCTTGCGGACTGAAGCGAAGGAGCTCGCAGCCCTTCAGGAAAGCCTCAAAACGCTCACTGAGGGGAAGGAGCGCGCTTATTACCTTGCGCTTTATAATGAAAACCGAGAAGCCTACAATCGAAGAAAGCATTCTGTTTTCTCGATTGTGCTGATTTTTTTCTTTAAAAATTTAGATCAATCCTTCTCGCGCATTAACTAATATCAAGGCATGCTCGCGACAAGAATCAACCCTCTCCAGCCCTTCTTCTTTGCCGTTCAAGTGCTGATAAACCAATTCTTTTTTTAGCTTTCCCAAATAATGCAGACGGGCCACAATTTCCTGCCCGAGATAACAGCCTTTTTTAAAATTCACAGCCCCTAAGGCGATCAAACCTAACTCCTGAGGCAAAAAGCGCCCTACTGTGTCAGGATGCAGCCGGGCAATGCCGGATTGAATCTCAGCGATACGCGTGGACTCATCCATCTGATCCCCCGTCAAACTAAAGTCGAGCTGCACTTTAGAAAAGCGCGCATAAGGCTGTAAGTGTTTTAAGGCATGTTCTGCAACATCATCTGGGGTTTGCAGGGCAATGACTTCATCTTGTATTGAAATAACATATATCGCTTCAACACGGCCTTTCAGATTGCAATGTGCGCCACGAAGAGGGTGGGCTTCAGAGAGAAGACTCATGTCGCAGGTCAATTGACCTTGTAGAAATTTTCGCGCATCGGGCCCGGTTACTGAAATCACAGCCATTAAGATGCAACCTGATCCAAGCCTTGATTCAAGAGAACCACATTAACAACGGGTTCACCCAATAGACCCCATTGACGTGCCTGAGTATTTTGAATAATCAATCGCTCAACGGTTTGACTATCCAGATGCCGTGCTTTCGCAACGCGAACGGCTTGATATTCAGCTGCTGCAACTGAAATATCAGGATCCAAGCCACTTCCTGACTCAGTCACCAAATCAATGGGAATGGGGCCGGTTTGAGTCGGGTTTGCTTTTTCTAAAAGCGTGATTTGGGTTTGAATATTTTTTAATAATTGGGGATTAGTTGGGCCTAAATTAGAGCCGCCTGAGTGGAGCGGATTATCCTGAGTCGCGGAGGGTCGAGCCCAAAAATCACGGAGTGCTGTAAAATTCTGCCCAATAAGCGCGGAGCCCGTCGCCTGCCCCTGTGTATTATAAATCAGGCTTCCCGTCGTTTTTTCAGGAAAGACCGCCTTGCCAATCAAGGTCATCAATAAGGGATACACTAAGCCGACCAACGCCATCATCATGACTAAAATAATCAGCGAACGAAGGATTTCAGAGAAAAATTTTCCATTTGCGAACATATGCGTCCCTTTTTTTAGATAGTGCGATTCTAAACTTCAAGGGGGTCCACGTCAATCGTATAACGCGGCAGGTTCCGTTGCGAAGCCAAATAATCTTCAAGTGCGCTTAATCCTTGATGTAAAATCGCTCGCTTTGGACTTTCCAATAATAGCTGCGCACGATAATAAAGCGCCTTTTTACGCAAGGTTGAAGCGACGGGCCCCAGAACTCGCAAGCCGTGTTCAGCTAATTGCGCTTTGACCTGGTTCAAAAACGCCATTAATTTCGTTTCATCACGATGCTCTGCTCGAAACAAGGCCATATATTGAAACGGCGGCCAGCCCGCGGCTTTACGCTCCTCCAGCAATTCTGCTGCAAAGGGTCGATACCCCTCTTTCAACAATAAGCGTAATAAGGGATGATCGGGCACATGGGTTTGAATCAACACTTCTCCAGATCCTAAAAAACGCCCAGCCCGGCCTGCCACCTGAATCAGTAATTGCCCCATGCGCTCCATCCCCCGAAAATCTGGTGCAAAAAAACCATAATCTAAATCAACAATCCCGACCAAAGTAATATGCGCAAAATCATGGCCTTTAGCCAACATCTGCGTACCAATAATAATCTGTGCTTCGCCGTCATGAATTTGCTTTAACGTCGCCTCCAAACTTCCTTTGAGGCGCATCGCATCTTGATCCAGGCGTACGACAGAATACTGGGAAAATTCCGCTTGCAGGCATTCTTCCAATTGCTCAGTCCCCTGCCCAACGGAAATTAATTCAGGATGTCCGCACTCCGCACAGGCTTTGGGCACCCGCGTCATGCGACTACAATGATGGCAAATCAGCATGGGCGGCCTTTGGTGTAAGGTATAACTCATTTCACAGTCTGGACAGCTCAAGCGTGCACCACAATCATGGCAGAGCATAATCGGTGCATATCCACGACGATTAAGAAAAATCAACACTTGTTGCTTTTGCTCTAAATGTCGACGCATTGCATCTAATAACGGTCGACTTAAGCCTGACTTTTTAGGCTGTTGCCGCATATCAATCAATTTAATTTCTGGCATCACATGTCCCCGCGCACGGAGATTCAACTGATGATAGTAATAGCGCCCTTCTCGCGCAAAATATAAAGCCTCAATGCTGGGGGTGGCGGACCCTAAAATAATCGCGCAATTCTGTTGCATCGCGCGTTTTATCGCAATGCTTTTTGCAGAATACGTCACGCCCACATTTTGCTTGTAGGAACTGTCATGCTCCTCATCGATCACCAACAAACCCAAGTCCTGCAAAGGTAAGAAAATAGCTGAACGGGTCCCAATCACCAATTTTATTTCACCCCATAAAGTCTGCCGCCACACCGTGCGTTTTTCCGTCTCAGTAAGGCCGGAATGATAGGCTGAGACCGCGGGCCCAAAACGCGCCTGAAATCGCTTTAAAGTCTGCGGTGTCAGACCAATCTCTGGCACTAAAACCAACACAGAACGACCCTGTTCCAAAACTTTTTGAACCAATTCCAGATAAACTTCAGTCTTACCCGACCCGGTTACGCCTTCCAAAAGATGAACGCTAAATGCAGATAAATGCAAAGCAATATCATCAACACATTTCACCTGATCCCCATTTAAAACCATGGGTGTTGAATGTGAGTGATCTATTTGAGCTGGCGACTTTTTTGATTTACGAGCGGTTTGAGTCAAGGCCTTGCCCTTGCAAAGCAGCGAGGGCATTGCCGTATAAAATACATCCCCCGCCGATGCATGATAATAAGTCCGCACAAAGCGCATTAAATCTAACAGAACCCCATCAAACAAAGGCGATTCATCAAAAACTTCAAGTACAGGCTTGAGTTTAGTGGTATCCAAAAGCGATTCAGAAAAAACCGCAGTGACAATGCCCACGACTTTACGCTGGCGCAAAGGCACCATCACGCGCTGCCCGACGATACAGCCTTGAATAGACAGATAGGTCAACCCCTGCGGAAACGGCCCGGGCACTGCGACCTGAACAAAGATCAGCGACATGCCAGCACCGCTTCAAAATGCGCTTCCAAAGTCAAGCTATGGCGTGCAGCAAAGCCAGGTTGAATCAGATAATGCTTCTTTTTTGCGTCTTGTAAACACTGCGCCAACGCTGTTGCATTTTGATTTTCTAGAATCAATCCTTCATCGGGGCCAACCAAAGCAGCCGCCCCCACTTGTTTGGATACGATCACAGGAGTGCCACATTCCAAAGCCTGCACCACTACTAAACCAAAAGGTTCAAAATAAGAAGGCAAAACCAGCCAGTCTGTTTGATGGTAATAATCAGTCATATTTTTGACATATCCCAGACATTTGACCTGAGACATCTGACGCGCTTGTTTAAAAGGTTTTCCCACCACGGTGAGCTCAAAATCTTCGGGAGGTAATTTTTTTAATGCATCCAATAATAAAAAGCCGCCTTTGCGTTTGTGTGAAGTGGATGCAAATAATAAACGGAGAGGTTGGGATGATGATTTTTTTTTCTGATATTGAAAGGTCTGGGCATCAACAGGGGGATAGAGCATGGTTATTTTTTCAGGTGAAATGCCGTATAAATCAATTAATTCAGATTGAAGCGCAGGAGAATGAGCAATGATTTTTTTTGCACTGTGATAGGCTTTGGATTCCAGATAGGCTTCAAGATAATCCGCGGGCGCACGGCGTCTCAAAGCGCGCATATAGCCACGATGGGTCCCTCCTGTAATTAAAATGTCTTGTGAAAATGAACGCGTGGTTGAAATCACCCTATCATAATGCCGAGATAACAGCCGTTTTTTTAGTTTTAAAGCAAAATGATACTTTCGTAAAAGGCGTGGATAAATGCGACTGGGAATGACATGAACCTGTACCCCATCAGGAAGGATGATTTTAGGGTCTCGCTTCATGACAAAGACATCAATGGCATGACCCGCCTGACTTGCAGTCTTGATGAGCTCAAGCAAATAGGTCTCCATGCCGCCGGATAGGGCTAGTTGATGGTGAATAAAGGCCAGCTTCATTTTTTGACCCCATAAACGAGGCCATAGCCCATAAAAATCAACAGCGTTAACCAAACAGAAACCGGCCAATTGCTATAAAAAGATAAGATCAAAGCCCCAATGGAAAAGGCGACGGCCAATGTCATGCTCAATATTAAGCCGGGCCAGAAACGATGTACCAGATGCATGCTGATGGCAGCGGGACCAATCAGCAGCGTAAAAACCAAAAGTGCCCCCACGATTTGACTAACCAGCGTCACGGCCAGCGCTAAAAGCAGCATAAATAAAATGCCTAACGCCCGATTCGGTACGCCGCGTGCTTCAGACCAAGCGGGCGCGATTGAAGCAAAAACAAGCGGTCGTAAAACACATAGCAAGATTAAGAGAATCAAGATCGCTGCAGCCGCCATCGATTTGATTTCAATGGGTGAAACGCCCAGGATATTTCCAAATAATAAAGCCGTCGCTGCATTCGCCGATTGCGTTTCATAATGTAAAAAAAGCATGCCCAGGCCCAACATCAAGGATAAAACCATGGCCACCGCCATATCGCGTTTTTGTAAATTTTCTCCCAGAAAGCCCATCATGAGGCCCGCACAAAGGGTCGCCGCAAACTGTCCCAAAATGGGCGAAGTCTGCAATAACAAAGCCAGGGTGGCCCCCGTAAAACTAATATGCCCTAAACCATGCGCTGCAAAAGCCAGTCGCCTCAGCAAAGTCAGATAGCCTATTAACCCTGCAATGAGGCCAGCCAAGACCACCGCGATTAATGCATGCTGCATAAACTCATACTGAAACACAGGCACCTCCGTGACAATGTTCGGATTTCAAAAAAATTTCTGAATTTCCAGAAAGGACCCATTTACGTCCTTTAAATGCAATGACCTCCAAAGGGGTTTGATACAGACGACTGAGCGTTTCTGTATTGATGACTTCTTCTGGCGTATCCAATACAGCGCGCTCCTTGCCAATAAACATCACCCGATCTAAAAAAGGCAATAAGGGATTAAAATCATGCGCAGTAATCAATATCGTGAGCTTGAGGCGTTGCTGCAGTTGATCAATCAAGCTTAATAGTTCTGTTTGATAATGGGGATCTAAATTTGCCAAAGGCTCATCCAGCAATAAAATAGCAGGACTTTCCATCAGAACTGCTGCCAACATCACGCGCTTACGCTCCCCGCCGGATAAGTTTTTTAATAAACGATCTTGTAAATGGAGGGCATCTACTTGATGCAAAGCAGTTTCAATCTCCTGACGTACTGAAGTGAGATTCGGTAAACCCCAGCGCGCACCGCGGACTGTACTTTTTAAAAACCCAGATACGGAATAATCAACCGGTAAGGTATCCATTTCTTGAGGTAGATAGGCGATGGTTTTTTTATCAATTTTGATCTGCCCTTGATGCGGCTGAACCAGGCCAAGCAAGGCTTTTAAAAAAGTGCTTTTTCCTGCACCATTCGGGCCAAAAATACCGACTCGTTCGCCCCTTTGAATATCAGCATAGAAATCTTCAAACAAGATTTTCCCAGGCACTTTAAGGGAAAGATTATCGATCCCAATCATGCTTTGACCCCTAAGGCTGATGCGACATCCAGCAAATTTTGATGCATCCACTCGTAATAGGTGCCCCCTGTTGGCATGAGTTCGGAAACACCGACAACCGGAATATTATTTTTTTCTGCAATCACTTTAAATTGCTCCACGACAGGGTCAACAACCTGATTATTATACACCAGGATTTTCACCGTTTTGGAATTGAGACTTGCTTCAAAGTCAATAATTTCCTGTGGGCTTAAGGGAACGCCATTCATGACTTTCCACTGAATAGGCGTATTCAAAATTTTCAAGCCCAGCGCTAAAGCAAAATCATTAAAAACAGGCTCGGTCGCGGTAATGGATTCTCCCCTCACCTGCACTCGCACTTTATTCATGCGAAAATTAAATAAATTGGCGCGCTGTAAAAAATAACTCAAATTTTTTTGATACTCACTGGCATGAGCCGGATCTAAAGCAGAGAGGCGTGCAGTCAAAACCTGCGCAAAAGCAGGCATTGTCTGAGGAGCATACCAGATATGTGGATTCATGCTGGGCAAAACCTGGATTATACTTCCCACATTAATGAGGGCTGCTTTTTTGGCGCTGGATTGATATAGATTATCCATCCATGCATCATAGCCCACACCATTTTCAATCACGATATTGGCTTGATCAACTGCCTTGGCGACATCGGCTCCCGCACTAAAATTATGGGGGTCAGCCACAGGATTGTTTAAAACAGACGTCACCTGAACATAAGGAGCCCCAATATTTTGTGCCACACTCCCATAAAAATTTTCAGCTGCGACAATTTGAATCAAGCCTGGATTTGCATGAAGGCTGATGTTTAGCCCTAAAACACCTAAAAAACCTAAAAAACACGCTAATTTTTTCACTGCAAACCGCCCTCTTTTTTTCCTTCCTATACATGGTACCCCCTCGCTGATTTACTTT
>CANJQG010000049.1 GCA_947476405.1 Thiotrichales bacterium | reverse complement strand
TCAAATTTTCTAGTTTGGTTTCCTTGGTATCTGTGCTTAAAAAAAATCTAAACATTATTTGGAATTCCAGCTTGGGAGCTGGTTTTATGCAGCTTTAATTCTTTGAGAATTTGTATCTAGGGGTAATGGCTCAGACCGGGAGCTGCTGTCCATTTGTGACTACTCTTGCATGGCTTCCTGCTTGTAGTGTAAAAGCAAGTGCATTGGCTCTTGCAATCCCTCTTTCAGCTCGTATTTCGCGCACCACTTGATGACAGAAATAATAAAAACCACAGTGGCCTTCACCAAAATATCTAGCAATGTCACCCGACATAAATTCCTCGAACTGCTGATTGCGCAATGCCTTTAAAGTCTCAAGATCTTGAGGCCTGTCACGGTCACGATCCATTTCTGTGAAATGCTCCGCCCATAGTTGACCAACATAGCGAATGTAAAGTTCTTTTAAAGTCTCAAACATCAGCGTCTTATCAGCACTTGTCGCATGTGCTGATAGGCCTCGACGCACAAAACAAAGCTGGCCCTTTGACATTTTATTTTTAGCAAAAGCAAGATCCGGCTTCTCTGTGATTCGTGTTCTGGCTAACTCTCTTAAGAACGCATCCTGAGACAAAGATTCCAGGTCTTTAGCTAATTTGCGATAAGGCACTGAAAAACGCTTGAGTAAGTCGTACTGCAGAATCAAATTACTGGATTCATACACGCGATGTGCAGAGGCCTTTTCTGTTTGCTTACGACGAATGGCATCCAATAGCTGAGGCATCTGCCTTTCAGGAATGTTATGACGATAAGACTCTTTTGAAATCAAATTCTTCAGTGCAAGATCATCACGCCAAATGATTTCTTGCCACGAACCAGGCTCACCGCGTCTTGCGCCACGCCCAATACCCTGCTTTAAAACACGTTTATTCACGGGTGGGTAGCCAAAAATAACATGCATCCCCCCTGCCTCCAGCGAGTCTTTTGTCAGGCGAATATCCACACCTCGCCCTGCCGTATTCGTTGCAATAGTGAGCTTGCCAGGCTGACCTGCGATATCAATCAAATGATTTTCACCCTCTTGTTGCTGGGTATTAAGAATGTTATGAGTCAAGTGACGCTGTTTAAGATATTCAGAAAATGCTTCTGTATCTTTAATCGAACGAAGCAAAATTAAACAAGGCTGTCCTCTCTGAGTTGCCTTATAACTTTCCTGATAAAGCGTTTTGAAATAATTTTCTTTATCAAGAATATACCGACTCGTTTTTTGAATTCGTTTTAACGGCTTATGCGGTGGAACATCAAAAGTATCAACGCCATAAATACGACGTACTTCATTGCGTTCTACTTTCTCACCCATGGTAC
Organism: Thiotrichales bacterium; assembly: GCA_947476405.1. Lineage (GTDB taxonomy): Bacteria > Pseudomonadota > Gammaproteobacteria > Francisellales > CACEW01 > JAJZUD01. Next base: position 11,321 of record CANJQG010000049.1, on the reverse strand, counting down.
CAGTCACGCCTGAAATCTTGGCGTACTCTCTAAAAAATGCAGGATGAGACAAGGAACCTGAGGTTTTAGTTTCTGTTTTTGCTTCAATATCATTTAAGACTTCAACAAATTCATGCTCACCACCCGTCCAACGCATTCTGGGTTGCTCACGGCCTGTATTCTCACAATCAATAATGACCACTTTTCCATCTTTAACGACATAATCTTTACCTCTTTCTCGTTTGAGCGCCTCTTCAATAGCATCACACCATCGATCAAATTGCTTCAATGAAATTTTACTGAGGATTTCATGCTTTTCTGGCTCGCCCTCAAACATCCTCATCATATCCAATTGGATATCAGCCACGCCCCAAGCCATACCAGAGCTTTTATAGTCCTGATAGCGTTCAAGTAAGGGCCGATACAACCAACTAATATCATGCCTTGCTGAAACTGCGATCCTAGCGGCATTGAGCGCCGTATCTAAAAATAAATTATCTACTTCATCCACGATCACCCGATCAAACGGACGCTTCACCAACTCACCATTGACTTCGGTATGGCGAATATCATGGCCATAAATCATTTCACGCAACTGGGCGAACTCAAAGGCAACATTAGTGGCGTAAACAACTTGCCCTTTAAAATTTTCTCTCGTTTGATTTCCATCCGGCAAATAACTCGAAGTAACACCCACAGACTCATAGAAATCTTTGTATTCCTGTTGATCTCGCTCCGCCAAATTTTCAGAAGAAGTAATGACATCAACAAACTCGCCTTGTATGGCAAAGAACGAGTTGAGCATGGCTAAATCTAAAGACTTGCCCTCACCCGTTAAAATTTGCGCCATACGGCCTTTAAAACCCTCTTTAGGATTAGTTAAGGCCATCAATGCAAATAGCTGCGTTCGATAAGGTTTTTTATTATGAGTGCGCTTCATCGCCACGCTCAAAGCCCCTAAGAGCTGAGCCCTATAGGCATCATTGTCAGGATGCTCTTTGACTAGATTTCCAAAATCTTTAATCCGCTCTTTCAGGGATTCTTCACTGATCGATTGCAGCTCTTGGAAAACTGCCTCAATCACGGGCATGACTTTTTCAATTTGAGCAATTTCATCGACTGGCAATAGCTCACTCGTAAAATCCGTCTGAGTCGAGAATGCAGCGACTACATCTTCTAATGATTTCTCAGGGAACTTGCGTTCTAACATGCGCTGGGATTCAGCTTCTAGGGCGGCTTTCATTTCAGAAAGTCTTGGCATATGGGCTTCTATCAACGCACACAGGTCCACTTCGCCCTCTAAAGAAACCATCAATCTCACCACACTAGAAAAGAGCTCTAATGAAATAGGATCAGCAAGACTTTCGTCCCAAGAAATTTCGAAAAACTTTCTAAAAATCCTCGTGCCTAACTCTTCTTTTAAAAAACTGGCATAGAAAATTATTTGATCTTCTTGGCCCTCATTCACAGCATCAGACGAAAGCAGCCATGAACTGATCGCTCGCATGACATGATCAAATTCTTCAGCAGATAGTGAGTATTTTCCCTGTCTAAAATGTCTAGCCATCGCATGTAGTGCATAGTGACCTCGTCTAAAATTCCTGGCCATGGAATGTGCGGCATGCTTGGCATCATCCAGCATGTCTGTTGCCGTTTCCGGTGGCCTTTGCGCATCTTCAAAACTCAGGTTTTCAATACAGCGACTGATGTTTACAAAATGATTGAGGTCTTCAAGATGACTGGTGATTAATCTCAAGGCCTCGCCATCATCCAATTGGAACGCAATCGTTGTTTTAATTTTTTCCAGCATTGAATCTACTTTTTCTGGAGACACGCTGTCATAGAGATCCACTACCTGACCTAAAAATGAATCAAAATCTTCCATCCTATACGCAAAAGTTTCAGGGCTAATGCTGCTTAGAATTTTGGGTGCCATATAGTTAAAAAAGACCTGTTTAAGACCAGCCGTGTCCAGACGTGACCAGTTCATAAATAACCCACCGGTCATGCAGACATCCCAGGAATATTGAGAAAATATGCTTTTCTTATCCAGCTCTGCTAAATCAGATTTATATTCTTCCAATAGGCTCATCCAAGCCAGCAATAAGACTTTTCTTTCCGGCTCAGGCGTTTTCAAAAATCCAATCAAGGCCATTTGAATACTTCTTAGCGAAAGCTGACTGAATAAACTAGATAGCTGATGGTTTTGCGCTGCGCTTTCTAAGACCTGATTGAATATAGGCAGCATGTCTTTTAGGGCAATCACCCTAGGCGCGCTAACACTCTTAGGCTGGGCATACTCCGCATGATCTGGCGTGATCAATAATAATCGCACTGCCGCTTCATGATTTTTTTCCCGCGCAATCGCCATCACGGTTTTTCCGCTCGTGGTTTCTGCATGAGGATTCGCCCCATGAGCTAATAAAACACGCATAACCCCGACTGAACCCACAGAGGCCGCATGATGCAGGGGCGTCATCCCATCTATTGACGCAATGGTGATGTCCGCCCCACTACGGCACAAAAGCTCAGCCGCTTGAACCGCATCACCAACCGCTGCGTGCACCAGTGCCGTTGCGCCTGATTTTGGATCAACGGAATTAATATCTGCCTGATTCAGCAACAATTCGCGAATAGCAAAGAGCCGATTGCCCTCAGCCGCTGCAGTCAATAATTGTTGCTGAACTTTAGGCTCATAAAATCCAGGATACTCACGTAAAGCGCGAACGACATCGTCATTACCACCGATAAGAGCCAAGACAATCGGGGCTGTCCCATTGGTTTCATCACAAAGATCAACGCCTGAATTAACAAGCAGTTTTAAAGCTTCAATTTTTCCATATTGTGCGGCAAAACGAGCCGCCTCCAGCCTGATAACTGGATCGTTAAATCGCTCATCAGACAAAAGCCGTTTAAAAACAGATAAGTCTTTAGCCATCGAAGCCAAAGCCAACGCACTGTTTTTATAGATTGTTTGTCTATCTGTTTTAACAACAGGCTTCGCTAATAAACGCGTGAAAATTTCAGACAATCCGTTTCTAGCCGCATATAAAAAAGCACTGTATCCATGCCGATCCGCATGATCGATGTCCTGAGTGATTTCTAATAAATATTCTGCAGTGCTCAGCTGATCCATTTTGCAAGCAATCATCAACGCTGTTTCGCCATCGCGATTGACTAAATTAGGATTAGCGCCTTGTTTAATCATCCACTTCACCAAACTCAGATGCCCTTTTGATGCGGCAAGCATCAAGGCTGTATGACCATCAACTTCTTTGGCGTCAATATTCTGGCCAAATAACTCAAGCGCCATTTGTATCAAACTTTGAGAGCCTTCGATGGCTGCTCTATGGCACAAAGTTCGATGATTATGGGACACATAATCTTTTGGAAATCCTGCTTGTTGCAGTTGCGTAATTAATAAATTCTGCCCCAATGCCGAAAGTTCATCCATGACCGTATTGTCACTGAGATGTCCAAGCGTTTGAGTGAATATGGCGCGATCTTGTGATGGGAAATATTTTTTAATCCATCTGAGCTTTGAAGCGGGTGTTAAAAATTGACACATCACCGCATGTCCCTCTGAATCTCTCAACAGTGGATTCACTCCAGCTCTGCTTAACTCGCTCACCAACGCTTCATAGTTTTGCATCAAAGCAATATGTAAAAGAGGCCGACGAACGCCCTGATAATTAAACAAGGCTTGTTGAATAGGAAAGCGATTTAAACGACGGCTCACTGCGCCTATATCATTGGCTTCTATCGCTTCAAGCATTTCTGCTTTTAAACAATGGTAGGGCTCGAACTTTCCTGAAAAAGCAGCCTTCAGCATCGGGGTAGAGGCCCTTGTTACCGCTTGCTCGATTACGCCCTCTGGCAAATCAAGCAAGCCCTTCTCAAACAAATATTCCAGTAATTCTATGGCTTCATGTCGTATCGCAAATTGATATAAAGCCACCCCATTTCCAATAGGCGCCCCATGTTCGATTAATAAAATGGCTATCGCATAATCACCCTGCTCAATGGCGACTTTTAAAGTTCCCATACTCGGGGTAACACCCGCTGTGATCAGCTGATGAACCAATCGATAGTCACCACTCTGACTGGCGTCCAATAGCGCCCTGTTATTATCTATTTCTTCAAAAACCGTCAGGTATTTTTTAGCTAAAAATTCACCGCAAGATTTTTTTGCTTTTAATAAGGCGAACCCCAGCAAATCTTTCGGAATATCTTTCTCTTCAATTTGAGACAGCATGGCCTCCAGCATTTCTTTATCATCATGTAACGCACAAAGATGAAACGGGCTTAATCCAGCAGAATTTTTTTGCAGCCAATTCACCCCATACTGACTCAGCTCTTTGACCAAATTCATCCGACCATTTTCAACCACCCAATGCGCAATGGTATTGCCTGTTCCAGCAGAGGGAGTATTGACTGATTCAATTTTTTGCATGACTAGATTTAAAATTTCCGGAGAGTCTTGATCAGCGACGATCTCTAAAAGCCCCGTACCAAACTCATGATCCAGGCGATCTTGCGACGCACTGAGCATGAGATATTTAAAACATTCCAGTGCGCCATATTGAGCCGCTAACTGCAGGTGAGTTTTCCCAGCTTCAGGCCCTGAAGTAATTTCAAACTTAGGTTTAGAAGAAAACAAAGAGGTCAGAGAAGACAATAAGCCACTGGGTTTTGCTTCCGCTTCAGCCACCCATTTTTTCAGAGCGCTCAAGTCATCTCGTGCAATGGCATACTGAACAGCCTCCCAGCCTGGCTTTATAGCTGAGGTGAATTTTACACCTTGCTCTTCCAGGTAATCCATCAACAGGGTATCCCCTGAATAAGTCGCAATGGCCAGGGTTGATTCCTCGCCATAGCTTGCAAATACGTCAATTTTTCCAGCTTGATGGAGTCGCGTGAAATGATGATAGCGACCGTGTCTTAATAAATAATACGCTGCATCCTGCCCCTCTTGATCTTTGAGTGACACATCAGGATCCGCATTTCTAAATATTGAATCAATCACGCTAAATGGCCCAAATTCTGCAGCCAGCATCAGAGCCGTTTTACCTAGATTATTTTGCTCATTAATCTTGGGAGCGTCTGCACCAATATATTGACTTGCTAGATATAAAGCACAGTCAATTTTCCCAAGCTGAATCGCCAGCATCAAAGGCGTCTTGCCATCGCGATTAGCCTGATACGCTAAGACAGGCAGGTTATTGACAAGAAACACCAGTGTTTCAATATGTCCGCCATTCACCGCCAAATGCGCAGCGGTATCCAGTGATTCAAGGGTGCTTGTTAATACAGCCCCTTGCGCTGACATGACTGACAAGATCCCTGTTAAACCTTCCAAACTGGCCACTAATACAGGCGTTCTACCGGTTGTTCGTGTTGGATGATTAACATTGGCACCCCTGAGAATTAAAGCGTTAGCTAATTCTTCTAGTCCCAGCTCTAAGGCCATATGCAAAGGCGTCACATGATTATCATTCATGGTGTTGACATTAATGAGCCCACTTTCAAGCAAGGCCAGTGCCACATTCTGATAGCCTTTTTGAGTCGCAATAAACAAAGGCGTTAAGCCATTCGGCAATGCATGATTAGGATTCGAACCTGCAGCGATCAATGCGCTGACAGCTTCAACGCTTCCTTCTTCCACCGCACAGAAAAGCGGCGTCATATGATTAGACATCTGCGCCTCTAGCAAGCGGGGATTCAAGCGTAATAGTGCTTCAATAAAAGCGACTTGATTACTCATTGCAGCGATGTGAATGGGCAGCCTGCCTCGATGATCAGCATGGCTCATCCAATCGACATCTCTTTCACTTAAAACACCGATAGCTTTGACTAAGCCTGCGTCAGCAACGCGATGCGCCATGGTCTGACCAGATTCATCTCGTGCGCTCATATTAAATTCTGGAATATGAGATTCTTGAGCTGTCAATTCAGCTGTCAAGTCAGCTGTATATTCTGACAAGACCAAGGCACTAAAAGCTTTCTGCTCAGCCTCTCCCATCTTGAGACTCTCAGCCCCTCTTTCTTCAAATAGCTGCGCGATGGGACGAAGATCTTCTTGGCCAATGATTGGAGAAAATTTCACAGGGACTTGCATCGCTGCATAGGCTTCTCCCCTCTCTTCAAAACTAATAAAAGTTTCAGCAGGGACGCCCTCTAATTGCGACTCCACTCGAGAGCGAACACTCTGAGCTAATTTCAAAGGGGTGTAATTTTCGATATTAACGCCACAACCCCCAACGATTTTTTGGCTCATACCCATCTTTTGATAGAGGTCTCTATTGCCAATTTCTAAAACAGAGTGCTCATATTGAGTCATGAGATCCAATGAAGCCTCTTCTTCAGAGGACAACCAATGGCTAGACATATGAGAAATTGTCCGTTCAAAAGTCGTCAATTCTCCTTCAAGCTCATCTAAAATCTCGCTGACTTTTTCTAACAAACCGGCTTTTATCTCTGTCACTTTGCTTCGAATCTCACCCTCAATTTGAGCCTTTGTCTCTGTGAGCAATGCCTCTCTTTGCGCCATGACACCTGTTTTCATCTCGACAATATCTGCTTCTACCTGCGCATCAATCGCCGCTTTTGTTCTATCAACATCAAGGCGTGAACCATGCTCTCTTTTGGCCGACTCCAGCGCCTCTGCGCCTCCTCTTCGAATCATCTCTTCTTGCATCGGGATAACTTCTTCACACTGTTGATTCACTTGCGCTACAAAAGCATCAATGTCTTTTTGTAATTTCTGAACCAGTAACTGGTCATAGTGCGCATTAATTTTTTCTGAAACCATCACCCTCTTTTGAGCCAAAGTTTCACGCACAAGCGCCAGTGTTCTCGATAAACTTTTTGAAGAAACAATCGATTGGAACGCTAAATTTTCAGTCATTGAATCAAGATCTATGCCACTTTGTATCCTGGCAGAACCTGCCTCTCCAAATATCACTTCAAAAAAGCATATTTTTCCGACAATGGGGCTAACAGTCTGGGCTTCAATTTGTAATTGACGAACCAAGATCTTCGCCACTTTATTAAAGGTTTCTATTTGAGCTTCTTCGTCCATGGCAATATCAGGCGGTAATTGTGGTGAAACCAGTGCAATAACGGCGGGTCTTAACAACGCAAAATCATCGTACTCCAATTTGTCATGATCGAGTGCCTCACGAATCACTCGATCAAATTCAGCGCGTCCTGGGCTTGCAGCATCTCCCAAAGTTTTCAATAAGTCTGCCAAAGTTAATTGGACTGGAAAATATTTAGAGTAACGCACAGGAATGGGCGGCAGCACAGGAGGAAACTCTGCCTGCTCTGTGGATGGAATGGATTCCAGATCAAGCTGACGCCCCATGGACTTATAAGTATTAATTAGATAACACAAGAAATTAATCACACCGAGCATTTGAAAATAATCGCGGCAAAACGGCAGCTTGGGCATCACATCATGGACAGATTTTGCCATTTGTTTATAGACCGATTGTAATTTTTCAAACTCTTCTGGCGGTGTTCCCTTTAGCTCTGTCTCACGACGAAGTAGCTCTGCATAATCGGGTCTTAAATCTACGGAGTGCTCAACACGAAAATCAGGGTCGACCATAAAAGTATCACCCGATTTTTGGACTTCTCCCCGCTCTGAAATAATTCTAAAGGCCGTCATGAATTTCATGCCATATTTAGACGAATCCTCAACTTCTGCTAAGTGATCTAATTTTTCACGTTGTAATAATTCTCGCGATGAAACGTACCGAATCCCATGGGCTTTAGCGATCGCTTTGACATCGATGACATGCTGACGCAAATACTCAAAATCATGATTGCGCGTCCGATGCCAGTCGCGAAGAAAGGCGACATCATAAGCCCCGCCGTTTAAAAAACTTTTTAGGAAATAATCTAGATACCCAATCACTTCACCGACTAATGTCTTTTGATAAGCCGGATGTAAAACCGGGTATAACTCGCCTTGATCATTGAAATGCAAACTAAAGAACGGAAAAGTCTCATGAATAAAAATAGCACGGGTTAATTCACGAATAAGCTGCCTGAGCTGCTCGGATTGGAAAGGGACACGGCCATACTTTAGTTTCATCGCGACGACCGCTCTTTCACACATCACATCTTCAACGCTATTACGAAGCCCCTTGAGTAAGCCCACAGATGTTGCGACACCACCAATGTCATTACAAAGCTTTGAGAGCACTCTTAACTCTCTCGAGTTATAGGCATTGTAGGAACCCACTAAGCCTGTTGACTGAAGCAAAGAGCCAAAATCACTGGTGCTATAAGCGCCTGAAGCCCCTAAAAAAGCATTGACCTTGCTAATCACACTCGCAACCGTCCAAAAAATATTGCCCGCTTCAGCACCTAAAGCCATCTTCAATACGCGTGCAATTTCACTAGAGGAATAATTTGGTCGGCCCCATTGATCAACTTTTGTACCCCGCTGATCATAAGTATTTCCTAGCACATCTCGTTTATTCCCATAGGTGTCTATTTTGTTTCCCCACATGTCGGTTTTTTCACCCAACAGTCGCTCCGTAAAACAGGCAATCGGATCACTAGGTCTGGGATTAAAACCCATCAGCGCACCAATGCCCGTAAAGCGATCAGCGCCGATGTTATAACCTCTGTCAAAACTTAAAGCCTGAATGCCGCTGGGGCGATCAAATAAGCTAATCGGTGCGGCGTGATTTTGATGTAAAAAACTAAAACTCATACTTAACGCGGATGGCTGAGCCCCCATTTGTCGAGCGATATGAGACTCCATGGCGTTATTATGAAATAAGCTATGTCGAACTTTGGGAGTGATTGAGGGCGGTGCAGGCGGCACTGGCGGTGCGGGAGGTGTTGGAACAGGATCAGGATCCACTGGCCTTCTTTGAAACAAAGGTGCAGCGTCTGCAGGAACCATCGGCATAAAACCATCATCCGTCGGTCGCTGTATGCGAACTAAATTTTCAAGTACGTTTATGCCAGCATTCGCAACAGAATCGATGGTTCTACCAACCGCCAGCGAAATATCATTCCAGACAGAGCCCTGAAAAACATCGGCCTGTGCAGGGGTTAATGTTGGGACTGAACCCAAATTTGAACGAACGTTATAAACCAAAGCAGGTAAAGCACTACTACCCGTTTGATAACCAACGACGGCTCCGCCAAGCCCCCCCAGAAAACTACAGGCCGCGATTCCAATCGGCCCACCTGGCGAGCAGAGAATAGCACCGCCTTTCGCACCGGCTGCACCAAGCATTGCAGCGCCAGACCACCCACCGACAATTCTAGAAGTCTCATTGGCGAGATAATCATAATTTCTAGTGTTTCGACTACCAACAACAGAACGATAAAAACTAACAGTATCGACCCCTAAACCCAGTGCTGTTACACCTCGAGCCGTTGTTTTTAACCCTTGGTACCATCCAGAACTAAAAACCTCACTCGTTGTGATTCTGTGCTGGAAACCCGGATTTTGAATAAATTCTCCAACTGGCTTATGAACATAAGTGAAATCGAAAGGCTCAAAATCGGGAGCATAGAGAACCTCAGTGGTTCTAATTTTCCATGCCCCTTTTATATCGGATGCTTTAATATTTTTAGGGACGGCCATCTCCTTTTCCATGCGCATAATTTCTAAATCTTCAGGGTCAAGAACACTTTCAGGAAGATTGCTGAGATAGGCATTAACGTCGCGAGCGTTTGGCTGTCCTTGTATTTCGTAGAGGTATCGAATCCCTGGCGTATGTCTTGGAAATTCTATGGCGACTTCTTTGGCAGTAGAGGTCGATATATAAGCACTCTTAGAGTAAGACTCGCCCTGTTCAAAAAATGGATTAACGTGTTTGTAAAGATCTAGGTCTCTGCCTTGCGCTGTGAATCCAGCTGTAAAAGTTTGGCTCGGAATTCGAGCATCACCACGGAACAAATCTGGCAAAGTAAAATCAACGGGATATCTTTCAAAATAAACAACACCAGAGCCTAAACGTTCCTTTCTATCTAAATCTCTCCCTGACACACCGACCTCCAATTAAAATTTTTATGCAAAGTGATTTCGAGCCCTAAGCCCATAAAAGGTTGTTACTTTCTCACAGAAGAAAAAAAAACAAAAATATGTGACAAATGTGAGCGTCACACAAACCGCACCCCACCCAGCAATTTAGGCAGGGTCTTTCTGAATTGGATTCGTATTCCCAGCTTGTTTGATCTTAGGCAGATGCTCTTTGGCCTTCATGGGCAAGAGCTCAGCTAACTTTTCTTCAGTATCTGCCATCGGCAATTTTTCAAAGACATATTTTAAATAATCAAAGACTTTTAAATCATGAATCTTCGCTGATTCAATCAGGCTAAAAATATTGCCAGAGGCTTTGGCCGAGTCTGTCGTTCCGCTAAATAGCCAATTTTTTCTGCCGACCGCAAAGGGTTTCACGCAGCGTTCTGCCGCATTGTTATCAATGTCCAAATGCCCCGCATCAATATATCGAATCACGTAGGGCCACTGATTCAAGGCATAGTTGACTGCTTTGCCTAAAAGCCCCCTGGGCGTGGTTTTCAATTTTATATTGAGCAGATATTCATGCAGATTATCTAAGATCGGTTTGGAATATTTTTGCCGGACTTGGTGCACCGCTTCAGGATTTAAGTGGTGTTCTTTGGCATCACTTTCGATTTTATAAAGCGCCTGAATTTGTTTTAAGACCTGCTCAACAACGGGCATTTTAATTTTCTTGCCCTCGGCTTTTTGAATGTCAGTGAATTTTCTTCTGACATGAGCAAAACAACCCACTGGAATAATCTCAGGATTTTTGCAGGGAATGTTATAGCCAGAATAACCATCGACCTGGAGATGCCCTTTGAAGTCATGCAACATTTCTGCGGGATGAGCGCCGGCTCTCGACGTTCTAAAATCATAAATACTGCCCTGATCATTGACGTAGACCCACATGTAACCCTTGAACGACTCCGCCCCTGATTTCTTATTTTTTAAAATCGTCAGGGTGGTTTCATCCGCATGAAGATAGCCCGTCGCTTTCATGGATTTAAACAGTAGGTCAATCAAAGGCTGAAGCTGAGTCCCAACGTCTATCATCCAACGTGAGGTCGTGGCTCTGGAAAGATCCACATCCAGCTCTTTCCAAATTTGCTCTTGGCGATATAAAGGTAAGTGGTGCTGATATTTGGCTTGAGCGGTATGGGCCAACAAACCCGCTGATGCAATGCTTTTAGGAATAATCTGAAGGGGCATGCGGGCGGTTCTTACGCCTAATTCTTCCAGTCCCTTCACCGCATATTTCATTCTTTTATGGAGAAGAACATAGATTTCTTGAGGGATGATATTC
>CANJQG010000048.1 GCA_947476405.1 Thiotrichales bacterium | reverse complement strand
TGCCCTGAATCTACTCCAGCAGGCTAAGCTCCAGATGAAGCGTCAGTCCATCAAAGGCATCAGAAAAATCTGCTCTTGGGATAACGATGTGTTAACACAAATTATATCCAAACATCGCTGTCAAGTGAATTCTTCATGAGGCGGCCCTGCAAGAAAACGTAGGCCCAGTGGTGCAATCTAAATTATTGTGATACAATAATTGATATTGAATAATTCGAAAACAATAAACACGAGGAGTGATTATGAATTACTTCCCCACTTATCTTGCGATGGGAGACTCTTTTTGCAATCGCAAAGATGAATTGCAGCGCGTTATTCAGGATATTGAGGATGGGACACCTGTTCTATTAATCTCGCCACGCAGATATGGCAAAACCAGCTTGGCCTTGCGTGCGTTAGAAAAGCAAAAGTGGCTTTATGCGCATGTGGATCTCTACAAAGCCTTTTCGGAAGAAGATGTGACTCGCTTTATTTTGAATGGTGTGGGAGTGCTCTTAGGTCAACTTGAAACCGTGCCCAAAAAATTACTAGCCTTAGCGGGTGATTTCTTTTCAAGGCTTAATGTTCAAGTCTCTTACCATGGCGCAGGCTTGGGGCTTTCATTTAAGGATAAAGATGCACCGGGCGGGGATGAGATGTTGCTTTCCACCTTGGAAAAATTAAATGAATTAGCTTTGACAAAAAACAAAAAAGTGGTGTTATTTTTAGATGAATTTCAAATGGTTGGCGAGGTTAGCCTCAACCATCGAATAGAGGCAGTATTGCGTGAGGTTGCTCAGAAATCAACGGGGCTGGGCTTTATTTTTTCAGGCAGTAATCGCCATTTGATGGAGCAAATGTTTAATGACAAAAAGCGGCCTTTCTATAAACTCTGCGATCAAATTAAAATTGAGCGTATATCAGAACAAGCTTATATCCAACACATTCAAAAAGCAGCATTGATCAAATGGAAGCAACATTTGAATGAGCCTCTTATTTTAAAAATTCTGTCCATCACGGAGCTTCATTCTTATTATGTGAACAAGCTGTGTTCTATGGTTTGGCAGGATTCGAATATTCCCACAGAAAAATCAGTGGAGGGAACCTGGATCTCTTTGGTATTAGAAAATAAATCAGTGACCGAAAGAGAACTCTCATTATTGAGTTTAAGTCAAAGAAAACTCCTTCTGTATATTGCTGAACAAGGCAAAATTCAAAGCGCTTATGGGCGGGAATCCATGCAGGGAATGGACCTGTCCATAGGAGGCGTGCAAAGTGCATTAAAAAGCTTAATGCAAGCAGACTATGTGTATAAAGATCAGTCTGGGTACTACTGCATCCTTGATCCGCTTTTAAAAAGTACTTTGCATATGAAAGGTGTTTATAACAGGGTGAACGCACCTAATTCCCAGTAATAACTTGAGTATCAACCAAAGAAATTTCTGAACGAATAGGAAAATCGGCAAGAATCACTAGAACTCGCCTAGCCATCTTAGCTGAACGTAACGTAATAGGTGAACTTGGTACTGGTATCAACCTAAAAACGGCAGTTGGCTAGTGTCGTGTCATCCTCGCGCACGCAATGTAATGGATCCGCAACGTAGATATTTTTATACGTCTGGAGGTACAAGGTTTACAGACTTGCAATATACCCCCAAAAACACCCCCAACCTGCTCTGAAAAGAGCATATTTTTAAATATTTATGAATCTCTACGGACAATTACGTAACTCAATTCGATTCCCGTGTTATCAATTTGAAGAGGGCAATATTACCAAGGCTTACAGAGCAATTTGATCAAAAATTGGTGGGGCGGCGTCACTGAAATAACACCTTGAAACCCTTATTAAATATGGATTTTCCTAGAGATAAATATCAGACATACCCCCAAATATACCCCCAGCCTATATCGGATTATATTTTTCGCGCCCTGCGGTAGGGTATGTTATTCCTCAAAAATCACCATTTTTAGAACATTTTACAATCACAATATAAACTATATTTTGTTATAAAAATATCGAGTTTTTAATAAAACAACAATCAAAAATCACATTTAAAACACATGCATTATAGAGCATCATACGACAGAATTTAGAAAATTTCAACACCCATAATTTTGCGTTTCATCCCCTCTCCTGCACATCTCATCAATGCAAACAGCACTTCTTAAACTTTTTGCCACTGCCACAATGACAAGGATCATTTCGAGCAATTTTAGGCATATTACTGGCCTTAGTCGGGCTACTGCGATAAACAAGATTGTTTTCTCGATTGTTTACACTTGCAGGTCTCAACGCCCATCGAATTTGATCCTCACTACGTGGCACCACGTTCATTTCAGAAAATAAACCACATCTTTTGCAGTCATAAGGATCAGGGATGATGAATTCATCGCGATCGGTCATTAAAATTTCGCTAACCTGATACTCACTTACTTCACAACAGCGATCACATTCCAGGAACAAGTCAATTTTATCCAGCGGATGCTTCAACTCTTCAGCATAAGCAGCATCCTTAATCCGCCGATCGACTACCCGGCCCTGCCCAACCAAACCCACCCTGATTTCTTCCAGCAACTCACTGGGTTCATTAAAAAGCAAGGATAAGACATAAAATGCATATTCAACAGAGTTCTCATAACGAAAAAGCATGCTTCGTAGGATCGGCAAGTAATCCCGATCTGCGTGCATCAGGGCCCAAAAAGCCCAATCTGATACTGCCACATCATTTTGCCAGCGTATCAAAAAGGATTTGACTGCTACGGCATTTTCAGAATAAAGGATCAGGTCATTCAAATAAATTTGACCCGTAGAATCAAGCTTGCCCCAATGGGTCATGGCATATACGTCGGCACCTTTGAGAATAAGGAGATTGTCTTTTAATTCCTCACACAATTCATCACCGGCCTCTTCATTGATCCAGCCCACCAATGTTTTCGTAAATTCAAAGCAATCAAGTCGACCAATAAGGCGGCCAATATTCATTTTCATGGCTTCACTTAACTCACCGTGATTCCGCTTTAAAAAAGCACGCATTGTCTCAACCACTTCGCCATGACCTTTCAGTTTTAAAACAGCAATAACGCTTTCCAAATAAGGTGGGGTGATAATATCCTGGGCCGCATAATCCCTAATCAAACTTTCTGTTGAGATGTCAGTGCTCACCACCGCCTTAACCAAATGATTAGCAAAAAGCGCGCAAAAAAAGCACATCAGCACATGAATACGCTCATATTGCTCATCAGGCTGAATTTTTTCCATGAGAAAAGAAACAAATTCTTGTTCCGCAGAATCCAACAACGGCAACCAAATTGTTTTTATCGACTGAATCGCTTTTTTCCAGAGCGGGCCTAAACCTGTCTCAGCAAAGTTATCCGCTTCCTCATCCCAATTCCAACAGATTAAATCATCCAGTGGCTCAAGCAAATTGGCATCTGTCAGCAACTCCTTGGGAAGCTGCAAAAATGATGCAAAAGTTTCTCCCCAGAGAATATCAGCGCAAAAATAATACCAGCATACAGGCCCTCTTATCGCCTTGTAACAACACTCAAAAAGACGAAACAAAGGCTCTTTTTCATCCTGGCGATTGACCTCAGAAGCAACCAACTCACTGACCAAAGGATAAAGCGCATGCTTCCACGCACATTCAATAAATACATTAAGGCAGCGCCCAGGCAATCGATCTGGATTCGCCATCGCCTGATCATAAAAATTCAGCAATATTGGCTGTGCAATCTCGATACGCAACAATGCAACCCCTTCCAGCAGCCGACAAACCGCAACAGCATTAGCATCATCCAAGGGGAAAACAGTCTTAAGGGATTCTGAAAATAACAGTGCCGCCTCTTCTGGCGCAATTTGTGCCAACACCTCAGCAAGATAACCCTTCACTGCGAGAGAACGCTCTGCCCAAAGCGATAACAGCAAATCTTTTTGGTCTTGAAGCTGCGAAGCAGGCAACTCATGCATGAGACTAAAAATCAAGTCAACCTCTGTTTGAGAAAGCAAACTCGCAATCGTATCCGAATCAAAAGTTTGCATGAAAACTTTGTCTCGCAGCAGTTTTAAATTAGAATAATAATCATGAAAATTCAGCAGAAAGGCCTCTGCAACGACAGGGTCTTTTAACAGTTTTTTAAATTCAGGATGAGTGTATATGGGCATGATAGGAATCCAGCAAAATTAAGAGCGCTATTATTTCAAAAAAATCTTTGCATGCCTACTTGGAGCATTCTAGTCACGTCATAGACTAGACACATATCGACCAACCCCCATACAGCATAACCAATATCACACGAAGCAACTCAATAGATGGCCATCAAAAACTAAAGATTTTGAACCAAAACCTCATGCACAAGTCGTCTTCTTTGCTAGCTGGTAGCTTCGATACGAACTCGACTATATCGGTTTTACAAGATCTCCTTTTTGTACATTATTAAATGGAATCAGATTTCCAGCTTGCTTATCATTAGAAAATGGATCAAAAAGCGATAAATTGAACAATACTCCAGAAGGGTATGAGTCTCTGTTTCTTGATCTAATTGTTGTTATTGTTTCCTGAACATGAGAGGCATTGCCTTGTCCACGAACAATTTCTAAAGTACCTAAGCTTTTTCCAGTATCAGGATCAAAAATCTCTTCTCCAGTAACATACACTAAAAAAGCTTGGCCTTCTCTTATCCCATCTAAAGAACCTTTGTTAATCACAACTTCATTATACCCCGTCCCTCTAAAATCTTGACATGCCACAACTTTTGCAGGATAAATTGTTTTCCTAATATCAGCCATTATGTTGCTCCCTGAAATCGAAAAATTTTTGAAATATATTATATGGGGTCGCCACTTCTAAGAAGATATTTTTTTGATTCGTATGAATATATGAAAGATCATATCCTGGTTCCATCAATATTAAGAGCACTTGCAAGCACTTTGTTGTAGACATTACACTATCCACACGGCCAACTCCAAGAAACCGCTCTTCTTCGCCCTTTAAATAAAAATAACCGATTGATCTAGCCGGGAATAAGTCAGATGGCTCAAAAATAAAATACTCATTTTTAATCAGATGTAATTTCGGCGATCGCATAGCATTTTTTTTACTTTTGTCTAAGTCATAAATAAACTTAACCCCCATAAGTAACGCCAAAAGCAAAGGGTATATTATTAGTAAAGGGTAAATCAATTCAACTTGCTTGAAAGGGCTAAACACCCAAAGCAATAGAGACATTCCTATAGCGAGGATAGCGTTGCAATAACTATACCCAAACTTCAATATCTTATTAAGCATTGCCAATATATTTCAAAATAATTATTGAAAGAATCTTACTCCAAAAAACAAGATGTATCAATTCATTCTTTCCAGCGAGCGCTTAAATAATGATAATTACCATTATCACCTATAAGGCAGCCACCTACTCAAAAACTGGAAAAGAAACTCGATCCAAACCAAACTTCTCAAGCTCATCAGAACAAAGATTAATGCACTCATGAAGCTTGGTAAAATGCTCTGACGGACTCATTTTGTCAGCATCCGCTTTTGAATAACGACGCGCAAAACACTGCGCACCTAATCGTGCAGCCAATTCACCCCAAAATGTTGCCTCATCATAAGCATCTTTAATTTCAGCCACTTCTGTATCTTCTTCAAACTCGCTTGTTGGATAGTATCCATCACCATCATCGCTTTCATGATCGACATATTCATCAAACCCGAATTGTGGTGCGTGAGAAAAAATCAGACTTTCAAGCGCATCGTAGTCCTTGCGAAGATCTTTCTCGTCGTCAGCATTTCCATTGGCCATCCAGTTGCCCATGTAAACGGCTTTAAGCAACACAAAAAACTGCTCTTTTGTAAATTCAATGGATTGCTTTTTTGATCCCGACATGATTCGCCTTGTTTGATAAATATGGACTGAATTGTAGCACCGACAGAATCGATTAGAAACAACAGCATAAATCCAAGCGACCGCTTTGATCTGACAAAAAACAAACCTCAGTTTTTTGGCCTTAATCCTGCTACCGCAGAACAATTCCCCTGAGGCACAGCCATTATACGCCCTGAACGCCCCTATCAAGGTAATCCTCGGCTCAGGTTTCTTCTGTCCACCTTGACAGGCGCTTTTCAGGGCGACCACGGTCTACGAAATTTTTTCTTCGCCCTCAGGGGAATTTGCTTTTAAACAAACTAAAAAAGAGAGGATACTAAAATGGAAAACTTAAACACAAACAACGTTGAAAACAACAACCCTAAAATTTATGTGGCGGATTTGGCTGCTTATAACAATGGCTATTTGCACAGCGTTTGGATTGATGCGACTGAAGAGCTTGATGCGATTCAAGATCAAGTCAACGACATGCTCAAAACCAGCCCTATTGATGGTGTTGCTGAAGAATGGGCCATCCATGATTTTGAATGCTTTGCAGGCTATCACGTTGGTGAATACGATTCATTTGAAACCTTACATGAAATTGCTTTATTCTTGGAAGAGCATGGCGATGTAGCCAGTGCGGCTTTAAGCTATTGCAGCGACTTGGATGAAGCGCGGGAAATGGTTGAAGATCGTTATCATGGCTGCCATGATTCAGAAGAAGAATTTGCAGCTCAGTTATACGAAGACTGCTACGAAATCCCTGAACATCTCCAATACTACATCGACTATGAAAAAGTCGCTCGGGACCTCTTCATCAATGATTTTATTTCTGTCGAAGGGAAAGACCATCAAATCCACGTATTTTCACACTAATTGACTGAAGGAGACACTATCATGACGACATCAAACACCAAGACCAATACTGCAGCCCCTAGCAATGCTGGGGCTGTTACGGCTGCGCCCTCCAAAATCTTTATGTTGAAGCAATGGGCTGCGCTCAAATATGCCTTCTCAATCGAGCGCGCTTTAATTCATTTGCTCATGGCGGCATTATTGTTTGGGATGGCGATTTTTATCAAATCTAGCCATGTTATTTCAGGACATAATCAGATTTATGACACCCTGCTTTTGGTGGGTGCGGGGATTCAGATGTTTCGAGCTTGCAAGCATAGTTTGACCCCTGTCGCGCTGCTACTGGTTGTGGGACTGGGTGGGCAATATCTATTGAGTTGTCATGTGCCAGTTTATTTGGGCAAAGAATATCTGCAGATGATCACTGCCTCTGGACTCGTCGGCCTGGTAGTTTGTTCGTTTTACCGCTTGCGTTAATTGTTGTAAACTGGATTTGATCCATACATCGGAGGCAAAAACAATGTTTAAACGTGGACTAAAAATTTTGGCCAAAATCATCTTTGCACTTTTCTTGATTAGTTTGCTGCTGATAGCCTTTATTGATCTGTTTGCCGGGGTGATTTTGACCAAAGGCTATTACATGAATTGGACGACCTCCATGCCGATTGGCTTTTACAAAATGACAGTACCCGATAAACTGCAGCGTGGCGATGATGTGATGGTCTGTTTGCCACCTGCAATTGGCACAGTCGGGCTGCATCATGAATACTTGATGCATGGCAAGTGTCCTGGAGGATTTGAACCCATCATCAAGGAGCTGATCGCTGTTCCTGGTGATACGATTAGCCTCACTGCTGAAGCGATGATTGTGGGCGGCAAAGCCTACTCTGCTCATGTGCGTAGTACCGATCATTTAGACCGACCTTTAGCAGCCATTGCTCGTGGCACTTTTGCAAATACTCAGAGCTATTGGCTCTATGGCAAAAACAGTCCCAAAGATTCTTGGGACTCTCGTTATTGGGGAGGCGTTGACCGGAGCAGCATTATCGATATCGCCACTCCCGTCGCAACCTTGCCTTAGGATTTTAAAAAAGCCTGCATCCCTTTTGATTTAAACAGCGCCCTTGTACCAGGTTCGTTTAAGTTTTCAGCCAGGGAAATCAGGCCGCCTAAAATCACATCTTTTGCCTCAGCATCAAGGCCCGCTTTGACGACCAACCCACCCCACTCAATTTTGCGACGGGTGTCAGCCTTGCGGTACTCAAACTGAGCTTTCTGATAGGACTTTTCCATTCGATAGCGCTCCTGTCGACAGCGAACAAACTCATGATGCTTTCGGGCTGCTTTTAGGCAAGCCCTTAGCTAATGCATTGAACTGTTCTTTTAACAGTGTATTATCGTAATCACCGAGGCCTGCTTCTAAACAAAGCTTACCCAATTCTTGCGCGCGTTTTTGGATTGCAAGCTGATAAGCTTTTTCGGCAGCGACCAGGGCGGATTTTTTCTTTTGAATCAAGTCTTGTGTATAGGACATGATAACGTTTCTCCATTTGTTTTTTAACAAATGAAGGGAAATATGCACTGCTAACATTACCAAAAAAATATTAATTAGTCAAATTTTCAGTTTCTGCTTTTTATCTCCAGGTAAAGCATTGGGATGTAGCTTGTTTAGCAAGGCAAAATAGTGAAAGGCTCGGCCAATGTTTCCAGCCATTATTAAATAACCTATTCCCCAGCTAACCAACAAACCTGCTAGCAACAAAAATACAAAAGCCTCTTTGATAAGATCTAATGCAAGTAGCTTAAGATAACCATCAACGAACATACCGCAGCCCAATATAAACATTATTACTGCGAGGAACACTAAACCAATAATACCAAGAACTTTGCTTTTTTGAAGATGAAGCTTACCACTCTGAATAGTGAGCTCTGGAAAAAGACATTTTTTTGCACTAAGATCATCGACATCACATTCTTTTATCTTATGCAATGCAGGCTCTAGCATACGATAGTCATTTAAGGCTATGCCTGTTGTTAGCTCAAAATTTCTTAACTCAAGCTGCTGCTTTTGGTGCAACTTTAAATGAACGCCAATTGCTGGGCTTTCCAATGACTTCAAAAGAATGTTGATCTTAGCAGTTAACCTTTTAAACTTTACACTTTCAAGATAGTGGCGGGTAAAAAAAACTTTAACCGCAAAAATAAAAATCACGGCAATAATAGGAAGTATCTCACGGCTATTAGATTCGTAATGGTGTATAAGAACGGATAAATTGCCAGACATAATATCACTTTTTTATTTCTCAAACTTGTAGTCATGATTGTAGCTTAGATAAACAAAGTTATCCACAAAAGGGCACTTCAAAAAAATTAAAAGCATAAAACCTCTGCGTAAGGCGATTCTATTCGCCTGCAGCCTAACTCAAAGGGCTTTTGGCCCTATGCGCAATATACATTGCTTCCCAAAGGTTAAAATAGGCATAGGATTTTTAAACAAAGGATTTAGGAAAAAGTGGCTATCGAGTTTGTCAGTTGCCTGATTTACTCCCGCAGTAAGGGACATAATGCGGTGCAGGCGGCTGCCTATCGTTCGGCAAGCAAGATGTATGATGAGCGTACTGGTCAGCACTTTGATTATCGCAATAAGGATCATGTCGTGCACTCTGAGATTCTGCTGCCTGATGGCGCAGATGAGTCTTTTGGTGATCGGGAAACGCTCTGGAATCATATCGAAAAAATTGAGAAGCGCTCTGATTCCCAGCTGGCTAAAGACTACATTCTGGCTTTGCCGAAAGAGCTTTCTTTGAAACAGAATATTGATCTGGCGCAACGTTTCGCCCATTCACATTTTGTCTCAAAAGGTCTGGTTGCTGACCTTAACATTCACAACGAAGAAGGCAATCCGCATGCGCATATTTTGGTGACGACTCGACGCCTGATTGGACAAAGTTTTACCTTGAAAGCACGCGATCTCAATCCTGAGTTTTTCCAAAGCAAAGTGGTTGAGCAGGACTATTGGAATCAGCGCTGGAGGCAGTTTCAGAACGAGTTTTTTGCTGGGGAAAATCTAGATTTCGCTGTAGATCCTAATCACCTCGTTACGACCACTCATCGCGGCCGTCACCACAATGATGATCGCGCTGATTATGTGGATGCGAAGAATGAATATGCACGTGAGTTGGAACACGAAATTGCCCTGCATCATCCTGAGGCCGTTCTCAATCAGTTGAGTCAGCAATTCACGATTTTTAGTGAGCGGGATATGGCGCGGGTTTTGAATAAAGCGACCAAAACGGCTGAAGAATTTCAAACGGCAATGCTGAAATTAAAAGCCCATCCCAGCTTGATTGCTTTGGGGCCAGGAGATGATGGCCGTGAACGCTTTACCACGCGTGAATTGATGCAGGTTGAATCCCAATTACAGGAGGATGCTTTCAAGCTGCAGAAGAAAAATGATCACCGCTCCAGCCATGCAATGGTCGCCGCTCAAGTCGAAAAATATAAGCTGAATAAAGGCCAAAGCAGCGCTTTAAATCATGTAGCCTTGGGCGAGGATATTGCCTTGATTGTGGGCAAAGCAGGGACGGGCAAATCTTATTTGATGAAAGCGGCGAATGATCTCTGGAAACAAGAAGGTTATCGCGTGTTGGGAATAGCCGTTGCGGGCATTGCTGCTGAGGGTTTGGAATCAGAAGCGAATATCCAAAGTTCGACGATTGCCTCGTTCAAATACAAGGTCGCTAAAGGCTATCTGCGCTTAAGTCCTCGTGATGTGATTGTGTTGGATGAGGCGGGAATGGTTGATGCCTATGACCTACAAAAAATCGTACGTCATACTCGTGAGGCTGGGGCTAAATTAGTGATGGTGGGTGATCCCAACCAAGTCCAGCCGATTGGGCCAGGTGCGCCGTTCAGAGCATTGCTTGATAAGCTGGGATTTGTTGAATTGAATGAGATCAAACGTCAGCGTCATGAAATTGATCGTGAAGCAACAACCTTGCTTTCACAAGGTCAAACCGCTATGGCTCTGAATATTTACAGAGATAAAGGCCAGCTGCATTTACTGGACAAAAAAATCGATGCCAAAGCAGCCCTCATCCAACACTGGAGTCAAAACCTTAATCTCAACGAAAGCATTATTTTGGCGCACCGTAATGAGGATGTGAAAGAACTCAATCAGCTGGCTCGCACGCACCTTGTTCAAACGGGAGTTCTCAGTAAAAACAGTACTGAAGTTGAGACTAAAAATGGCAAGCTTGTACTGGGCGCTGGAGATCGGATCGTCTTTTTAGAAAAATCCTCTGACCTCAATGTAAAGAACGGTAATTTTGCAACCATCAAAGCGATTGATGGCAACAGGATTACTGCCAGCATCATGAAGGGCAATCAGGAGCGTGAAGTCACCTTTGATCATCGTGACTACCAAAATTTTGGCTATGGTTATGCAGCCACAATTTACAAAACTCAGGGTGTGACTGTTGACCAGGCCTTTGTTTATGCCGGAGGCAGCTATTGGAGCCGCAATCTGGTTTATGTTGCCTTATCCCGTCATCGCGATGAAGTTCACCTATTTGCTGATCGCGAGACCCACAAAAATGAGGAACAACTGAAGAAAAACCTGAGTCGTTTCTCCATCAAAGATTCAGTCATCGATTTCCCACTGCAATACGCTCTACGGCGTGGGCTGGATCCAGAAACGGTATTGGGCAAATGTGTCGAAGCATTCCAACAGGCGAAAGAAACGATCAAAGACAAATGGCTATTCCTCGCCAATTATGAAGCCTATCAAGAACGCGTAGCTGAAAGTCAAAAAGTGGAAGCCACTCAGCAAAGACGTGAGGATGCCGTTTTGGTTGCTAAGTTTGTGGATCTGCATCGTCAGATCGGCAAATCCTGGTCTGATATGAAGCGCGACTTAACAGCTGGTGAAGAAGTTGCAAATCACAAAGATTTTGG
Organism: Thiotrichales bacterium; assembly: GCA_947476405.1. Lineage (GTDB taxonomy): Bacteria > Pseudomonadota > Gammaproteobacteria > Francisellales > CACEW01 > JAJZUD01. Next base: position 1,847 of record CANJQG010000048.1, on the reverse strand, counting down.
CGAAAATTATGCCCTGATGGTTGAGCGAAATAAATTAGCGGCAGATATCTACAAAACTGCTGAAAAATATGAGCTGGCGATGGAACTGAACGGCATTGACGTCAGTACCCTGAAGCCCTATGTCAAAGCGCATGAATCTCGTGAGCATGTTCTCCAGTATGAAAATGCGATCAAACAAGGTCAAACTGAGCTGGCAGGACAATTGGCGCAACAGCTGGTATCAGATGGCAAAGCCCACGGTCTCTTCATGCATGAGCGGAATCTGGAATGGAATCAGGTTTATGCAGTGGCCAAGGAATCACGGCAAGCCACATCTTTCAAAATCGAAAACGGCGAATTTGTTTTAAGCTCTACTTTGCTGGGCAGGATTGATCAATACATAAAATGTGATGCCGAGGTCACCCAATCGATGATGCGACTCAGCAAGATGTACACTCATGGTCAGCGTGATCAGCAGGCAATAAGCGATACAAAAGACCACATTGAGCAAAACAATCGCGCCAAATTAGCACTTGCCAACGAGATTTTGAAAGACAAACCCCTGTGGGAAAAAGTCCATGCTGAAACCAAAAAGCTGATCATTTTTGAGCACATTGAAGCGAAGGCGTATCGCGAACAAATTGCCAAAAATTGCTTTGAGGCCAAAGCGTTGCAGAAGCTTGAGGCAACAATGAAAAAAGAGATGGTGCGCCATCAGGAAAGCTTGACTGAGAAAGTGCAGCAAAGCCACTCACGCGGGTTTAGGCATTGATTTATTTATACGAGGATTTTATCGGCATATTTTCTTCTATCTTTTTCATGGGGTAAAATCTTTGAGCATTTCCTGACAAGAAATTTTAGTTCCCTATTGAGATTACCCCATTGTATAATGCTCCAATCGAATGCATAAATGATCCATCATGAAAAAAGTCTTTTGGGAAAATCCCTACCAAACCCAACTCAACACCAAAGTCACCGCTGTGGATGACAACCGAGTTTTACTGGATGAAACCATCGCCTTTTCGTTTTGCGGTGGACAAGAAAGTGATGCAGGTCAGATTGGCGGCTTTCCTATTCTGGACTCAGAAATAGTCGATACTCTGATTTACTACACGCTGCCTGCGGACCACACTCTAAAAGCAGGTGATCCCGTTTATCTGGAAATTGACTGGAAACGCCGCTACAAATTGATGCGCCTGCATTTTGCCGCAGAGCTGATTTTGGAAATTGTCACTCACAAGCTCAATTTGGAAAAAATCGGCGCCCATATCTCAGAGGAAAAATCGCGCATTGATTTCTTTCACAGCCAAAATATTTCAAGCCATTTCCCAGAAATCCTTGCCGAATACAACCAGATTATCGAACGGGATCTCCCCATCAAAAAAGGCTATACCGATGAGGCAACCCAGCGCCGCTATTGGGAAATAGAAGGTTTCTCGAAAGTCTCCTGTGGTGGCACACATGTGAAATCAACTGCTGAAGTCGGCCTCGTCAATCTGAAACGCGTCAATATCGGTGGTGGTAAAGAGCGCATCGAAATTAAACTACAGGAGCCAGATCGTGCAAACCCTCCTCAAAATCCCTGAACTCAATACTCAAAAGAGCCTTTCGAAGTTTTCTTGAATATATTCACAATCAGCCAAATATAATTCACAATGCCCCTCATCAATTGCCTTTTGATAGAAAGGATCTCCAGCTCTCGCCTGAGCACTGATAAAATCGACTAACACGCCCAGTCGCTCCAAAATAGTGGGAATAAGCTGACTTAAATCTGACAATCCATATTCCTGGCAGAATAATTTAGCCCGCCGAATTTGCTCTTCCTGCGCACCAAACCCTGCTGGATTATCAGGTGTCATCAAGGGTGC
>CANJQG010000047.1 GCA_947476405.1 Thiotrichales bacterium | reverse complement strand
TTTAAGTATCACTATAATATCGACTTAAATCCATATAAATCAATCTATTAACATTATTTAACACTAAAATCCTCATGCTTAGGTCAGGGCAAATTTGGATATGATTTGCGCATCTGCGTAGTTATCCCTTGTTCCGTAGCGTCGGGCCTTTTTACAGCATGACACACAGATGGAGATGAATAAGCTCTACATGGATACCCATGGCCAAAGTGTTCTGGGTTTTGCTCTGGCATCGCTTCTATCGCTTGCTTTGTTACCCCGTTTAAAGAATTTGAACAAGCAAAAGCTGTTTTACTCTTCAAGTGCAAAAAAAGATCTTTATCCAAATTTAACGCCTATTCTAAAAGGCGCAATTAACTGGAAACATCCTCGTGATCATTATGATGAAGTTGTGAAGCATCTTGTTGCGTTGAAGTTAGGCATGGTTGAGCCGGATGTACTGATTAAGAAATTCAGTCGAGACAACTACAATCACCCGGTTTTTAAGGCACTGATGGAAATTGGCAAAGCTGAAAAGACTATTTTTTTATGTAAATACCTGGCCTCAGAAGAGCTAAGGATTGAGATTCACGAATCTCTCAATGTGGTTGAAATGGTCAACAGTACAGTCGGATTTATTTTTTACGGTAAGCTCGGTGAAATATCGACAAATAATAAAGATGATCAAGAGCTTTCAATTGCATGCTTTCACCTGTTGCAAGTGTGCATGGTCTATATTAACACGATGATCATTCAGTCAGCGCTCTCTGATTCAAAATGGGAAAGTCTTCTCACAGAAGCGGATAGGCGATCTTTGACGCCATCCATCTATGGGCATATCAATCCATATGGTTTATTTCCGCTGGATTTTGAAACCCGCATTAACTTTGAAATGATTCAATCCAAACATGAAGGAGCATAAATAAAATGGACGAGATTAAACGAACACCTGTTGGCCAAAAAGCAAAACTGATCGCCAAAACACTCAGGGCTGAAAAGCCAGATTATGATTATCTTCGAGAGCTGTTTAGGCACTTACGTCGAGAGCTACAAGTGGAGGTCACTCATCACTCAAAAAAACTCCCTATTGTACCGACCGAAGCAGAAATCCAAAAATACTATGAGGTAGTCTGGAAAGCACGCAAAATGAATCATGTTGTCATGATTAAGACGCTTCTATACACGGGGGTGCGAGTCAGCGAACTGATTAAGATCAAGTTGTCGGAGTTAGATTTCGATCGGTGCCAGATCCGCATAACAGAAGGAAAAGGCAAAAAAGATAGGATAGTTCCGTTTCCAAATGACTTTAAAGAAATTTTAGCGATGCACGCACATGGAGTCCAGGCTAAGGGAGGAAGTCATTTATTTGAATCTTCGTGGAAGAAACCTTACACCGATCGGGGGATCAGAAAAATCTTGGCCATCTATACAAAAGCAGCAGGAATGGAGTACTCAATTTCACCGCACACGCTTAGGCACTTTCTGTTTACATGGTTGAAAAAACAAGGGATTGACGACGCCATGATTCAGCCTTATTCGGGGCATGAAAGCAGGCAATCTTTGGAAATTTATTCAAAATTATCTATTGGCGATGCGCAAGTTGAGTATGATAATGTAATTGAGAAATTTCCTATTTAGAGCATAAAGCACTCATCTCCGGAGTTATCGCACGTTCCGTAGTGTCGGGCCAGATTGTGTCTGATGTGCCAAAATAGCTCAATATTTCACTTTGAATATCTGTCATGGTTATGTCCTTTGTTTGATTAATGTTTTGCAAGATCTCATTGCCTTGCGGAGCTTACTGTATTGCACATTAGGAGCCGTGGGAATAGTTAAATCCAGATGACGTGAATGAGTTGATTTTATTTTTTGTATTAAAAATCATAATGTTACATTTTTTAAATTAATGCTCAATATGCTTTAAGGAGTTGGTTTAAATCAGTGGTAAAACATGGAGAACGAAATAGGTCTTTTGGTAGCCAGTCCCTGGTTGTGCCTAATGAGCCATGAAAAAGCTGATTACGACCAAACTTTGCATTAATCTGATCGACGAGTATCGAAATTTTTTGTAGCTTGGGATCTTCTTCGGGCGTGAATAGATCCTGCACATACATTCCTTCAGGAAGAAGCTCTGCAGCCAAAACCCCAGCTTTCTTATATGCCACCCCTTCCTTAAAAATGGAGTCTATCCCACTAAGTGCTACTCTTAATAAAGATGCGGTTGAATTTGTGGCGAAAGGGAGGCTTACTGTGCAGGCAAAATTCCAGGGACTATCAGTTTTTTCGAATCGATTGCTGCAGGCGTAAATATACAGCTCACGCACCGCCAATTTTTGCTGCCGGAGTTTTTGAGCAATTTTTGAAATATGCATGGTGATGGCGGCTCTCAGATCGTCCAGCTCCATTACTTTTTTGCCAAAACTTCTTGATGATGTCATGGATTTTGCCTCTGCGGTTATTTCATCTAATTTGATGCAAGAAACCCCGTTTAGCTCATTTTGTGTTTTTAATAGTGAGACGCTAAACTCTTTGCGGAGTACGGCGGGATTAAAGCCCATGAAATCTTCAATAGTGTAAACATCCAACGCATTTAAGCGTTTTGAAATTTTACGTCCAATTCCCCAGACTTCGTCGATCATAATTTTTTTATAGGCTCTTGCTCTGACATCGGAGTCTAAAAGGCTATAAACGCCAGATCGACTATATTTTTTTGCAACAAAATTGGCAAGTTTAGCAATAGTCTTTGTTTCCCCCACACCAATTGATACGGGAACACCTGTCCATTGGATGACTTTGGCTCTAATTTTTTTAGTGTAATTCATCAGGTCGGGGTAGCCATCAAAATTCAAGAAGGCTTCATCAATTGAGTAAATCTCCATAGCAGTTGAGCACTCACCTAAAGTGCTCATGATTCTTGCAGACATATCGCCATAGAGTGAAAAGTTTGATGAAAAAACCTTTATATTTCCTTGTTTAACTGCATCCTTTATTTGAAAGTATGGCTCACCCATTTTGATTCCTAAAGCTTTTGCCTCATTGGATCGAGCAATGACACATCCGTCGTTGCCAGATAATACAATCACCGGAGTATTTTTAAGTTTTGGATTAAAAACTCGCTCACAGGAGACGTAGAAGTTATTGCAATCAACAAGCCCAAAAATAGGCATCTAAATACTCGTGGATGTAAAAGAGTGGATCACATGCTGAACAACACCCCATATTTCAAGATCACCTTTTATTTCAATAGGCGCATAAGCATCATTTTCTGCAAGTAATCTGATGATGTTATCTTGTTTGTATAAACGTTTAACTGTGATTTCACCGTCAAGTACCGCAATGACGATTTTATTGTGTGTTGCTTCAATTGATCGATCAACAATAAGCAAGTCACCAGGAAAAATGCCCACATTGATCATGCTGTCCCCGCTGACTCTAATAATATGTGTTGCTGCAGGTTTCTGAACAAGAAATTTATTGAGGTCAATCCGTTTGTCGACATAATCTTCAGCAGGAGAGGGAAAACCTGCAGGGACTTTTGATAGATACAGTGGAAGTTGTAAGGGTTCGCTTTCCAAGTATTCATAGATCTCTGCAACGCGATCAATAGGTACTCGAATTACTTTAGTGGGGCAGCCAAATTTACCCGAGTTTGTTGGTCGTCCAGGGAGAAAAGTTTTCGTTGTATTAGCCATTGATTGTATTTTAATTAATTATTGTTACGATAAATGATAAGCGTCTTTGATGAATCTGTCAATGGTTGAGAAAAATTCAAGAGATGATTGCAGTGATGAAAATAATTTGATACAGTGAGAACAAAAGGGGAGCTAATCAAAAATTAAGGAGTTATGATGTTAAAAAATATAAAACCATGGCAGTGGATAGTAGGTGGGTTGCTTCTTTTGGAAGCTCTTTTTATCTATAGAACGTATTTGACTTACCCGGGGCAATTTACTTCTCAGTTTGAAGGGTTGATTTGGTGGTTTTCAGAACTGTCAGTTATTCTTCCTCTTTGGCTAAGTGCATTTGGGCTGATGCTTTATTATGAGCCATTATCCCTGGGCAGAGATGAGGATAGTAAGTTTTTTGCGCAACTCTTAGGAAATGTTATAATATTTTGTGTACTTGTCCCATTTTTTGCAAGTACAGTTTATTTCGGCGACTATCAGGCGAGCAACTTTTTTAATGGCGATTTTGAAAGTTGGGTAAGCTTGATATTGATGTTCTTGGTTACGGGGACATTGTTTTTCGCTACCTTATATCATTCTCTCGAGATTCATAGCGCCTTGTTTGAAGATTTTTATGGGTTGTGGGATCGGCTGGTGTACATCGGGTTGTTTTTAATAGGTGCGTTTATATTCCCCACTACGCTTTTCAGATTTCTGAATTCAGATTTAGCAACCTATTATGGCTCTTTTTTTATGATTGGATCGTTTATATTCATGCAATCGATTAATCACAATGCAAATAAAAGGGTTGAAGCTGCCAATGAGCAACGATTGTATGATCAATTGAAGTAACTCCAAAGCCCCAACGATTTGTGATGGCAATACGGTCTGGGACAAAAATCTCCGCAGGCCGTAATTTTCACTTTACCGTATTGTCTCGCAAAAAGTAGCTCGTAAGCTTAGTATACCAAAAACAATAAAGATCAATAGCATGCAAACATATTCTTGCCGCCTTTAATTTTATTAATGCATTGCTTACGAGCTACTTTTTTGCTATAATCATAAGATGGGGTTCTTTGAGCAGCGCCCCGAAAGTGCTCGATCGGAAAATGCTCACAATATAATTAATTTATTTCCCTGGAATTTAAAATTTTCAAAATGCAGTATCATCGCATCAAGATCAATAGCTTCACCTTCCATCTGCAAAAATAGTTCATATTTTCCCTGAAAGTTGATATGCGTCCACGCTACTGGCGAAAGATGCTTAATAAATTCGCACAATTTGACATCTCCATTACGCTCTGCTTTTTCAAACAAGCGATTCAGCAGAGCTGCATTATAATAAATCGCGCAATTTGTTAGCAATCTGGTGCATTCACTCCAAGCCATGACCTCGGATTGGTTGACACCACGGATAGATCTGCCGTTGACGCGTTCAACATGCCGACGTAATTGATTATATGCTTCGCCTCGATTTAGGGCTGCTTGGATTGATTGTCGAAAACCGACATCCCCGATCGAATTGAGCAAGTGATCCGTCATCAGAATGGCATTCATCTCCCAGAGGGCTTGTTTTGTGCGGCTTGCAAACTGCTTTGAACTGAGTTTCGCAACAATATTGCTTTGCTTGGTCTCGCCCATCAGAAGTGATGCTAAAATATGCTGAATATTATCCTCTTCATTCAGGATAAGTTTTTGACTCAGCTGCCTCTGGGGCTTGATCAATAAGTCTTTGAATTTTTCGGGTGATGAGAATGAAACAATCGATTCAGTTTTCGTGCTTAATGAACGATATCGTGGGGCGTAGAGCTTTTCAATCAAATGCAGCAGCAAGAAATTAAGCTGATTGCTCCCTTCGGTATCGGTTGAAAAAATATCTGGCTGGATCTCAGAAGTGTTGTTGTAAATAAGATCGAATAAAAAATGACTTTCATGTTCATTGGCGCCAATGACCATGGCATTAATTGGAACATGGTTTGCATTTAGTAAATAGTCCACACACCCTTTATCTAAGCCAAAATATTTGGGTGAGTATCGTGATAATAGCGTCTCCCGTTCGGTTGATATTTTTGTACCATCTAAACTTGCGTGAAGCAGATTAGGATTGATATTCCAATGTCGAAAAATAGATAATTTTGCGATATGATTACTCACCACATCATTGGCCGCTCTTAAAGTGGCAAGTCTGATAAAATTTTTGTCTGTTGTTTCAAGGCTAGACAAAGGGCAGTCACACAGGCCTGCCATTTTCATGATGCCAAGATTGGTGCCATTGGCAATCAAGAAGCCGTAAATCGATAGCTCATCTTGTCTAGATTTGGCATAGTGTGGCTTGATATGGGTGAACTCTCGCATGAACTGTGTGTTTTGGTTTACAAATTGTAGCACGCGAATAATATTGACTGGCGGGAGCTTTTCATAAAATGGATTGTTTAAGTCCTCTGATTTTTTTGTATACGGCAACGTCCAGATTTTGGAGCCATCTTGTTGTAATTTCACTTTTAAATAAGCATTCTCACCGTTGTTAATCGCCTCATTGATCAAAATGATTTTATCATCAAGCGGCTTCGCCTTTTCATCAATAAATTGCTGAAGCGGGAAATTCAGCAATGGCCTATTCACCTTTTTGAGCACGGCTGATTTATTTTGTTGCCAGTTTTGCAATAGCTCTGAATCTAGAGAACGATAACGACTGCTGTTGTTGACGAATAAGGAACGGCCATTGATAGAATTGGCAACCTGGCGATAACACTCATATTCGTAGCGATTCAAATTCAAATTTTTGGTCGCTGTATCGTAGATAAAGTCTTTGACATGTACGCCCATAAACTGTTGAGGAAAGTCCTCACTTTGGATGCCTGATAGGCCTCGCTCTGAACCCAGTCCAGCCTGTAAAAATTTACAAGCTTTTTGTAACGCCTTATGCTGCTCACCTTCTAGAGAAAGCGCTTGTAATAAGGCACGCAGCGGTGGCTTATATGTTTTTGACAGCAAGTCTACTGCCTGCCAGTAGAATACCTTCAAGCTTTTTTCTTTCTGGGTTTTATCTTCCAATTCAGCTGCAATTTGATCAATTTTAGACGCAGGAAGAATTACGTATGCGTTATTTCTGATTGTGCCAAAGGGTTGAGTTTCAGCGATAGATTGATCCGTATAAAATCGCAAAAGCTTGGCTATTTTCAAATCTTTTTCAGATGGTTCCATGGCTTGTTTTAGAAAAAGCTCCTGGGCTTTTTCGACAACTGCCGACTCGTATTGATTGGCGGTGTAAATAAACATGGCAGCGATATTATCAATCATATTTTGGAAGCGGTGATAAATAAAGCAAAGCAGCCAAAGGCAGCTCTGATCCTGCTCCATCCGATTAAGACCCCTTACCGTATAGTGCTCAACCAGGCTTGCGTAGTATGAAATGGCATTCTTGGAAATGCCCAAGCTTGGCAAAATGCTCGCTGCAATCTCATACAAAGGTCTGTATTGGCGATGCTGCGCAATCTCTTTTCGGATCGCCGTCAATCTGAAATTTTTTGGATCTTTTTTAAGAATGGTAATGGCATAGAAGCCATCCGACTGTTCAAAAAGAGAAAATATTTTCTCACGGTTTTCAACAGAAAATCCTAATTTGAAGATTTCAGAAATGCGTGCCTGCTCAAATTGCAGCGCATTTGAAATAATGTGCTCTTGTAGGGTTGTGTAACCAGGCAGAGTCATTTTTTGCTGGGCGATGACGGCTAGCAGCTCGCGAAAAATAAAGAGTGGGTCAATGGAAATCCGGCACAATTCCTGCGCCTTGTGAATGAGCATATCTCCATCATCTTTGTGGCTATACATGCGATAGCCCGTAAACTGCAATACAGACTGTTGGCTCAGTCGCCTGGCTTCTCTGCCAATACTTGTCTTTCCAATGGATTCATCCAAGAAATAGCGTTTTAAAACATATTGAGCATCGTCCTTGGCTTCCTCAAGATCAAACTGAAAAATTTGCTGCTTGGCCTTGAAGTACCCCAGCAAAATGATGGTGTATACTTTCCTGGCAATGTTGACTGCACCACCAAGCAATGATTCCTCATCATGATTGAGTTCAAAAAAATACGCCCGTTCCTCATCCGTAAACTGTGGGCGTGAATAGAGCGCGTCCATTTCATCATCGGTTAAAATTCGAATTCGTTTATCGCGCATACCTTCTCGTTAAAAAACAGCCAGATCATTGTCTCATAAAACGTTCCTTTGTTAAGAGGAATCCGTTGCTGTTAAAATCAATCGAAATAGTGTATCATTTTTGTATCTTAAAAAACAAAGTATCGTATTCTCATTCATTGTGTATTCAGTGAGAATTTTGGGACAGAGAACGCTTATGGGAAAATTAATTGGATATGCACGAGTCAGTACATCTGATCAGGATGTGCAACTGCAATTAGACGCGCTGGAAAAAGCAGGATGCCTAAAGAGTCAAATTTTTGTGGATCATATTTCTGGAGCCAAAGCTGAGCGGCCAGGTCTTCAAAAATGTCTTGCTGCATTACAAACAGGCGATACTCTGATTGTTTGGCGTCTTGATCGTTTGGGTCGATCCATGCCGCACCTGGTTGCATTGATAGAAGAATTGAAAGAGCGCAACGTTGCTTTTCGTTCTCTGTGTGATGGTGCAATTGATACCACTACGGCTTCAGGTGAGTTGATTTTCAACATATTTTCGTCCCTCTCCCAATTTGAACGGCGATTAATTCAGGAAAGAACTCGCGCGGGCCTTGAAGCTGCAAGGGCAAGAGGACGAAAAGGTGGGAGAAAAAAAATTGCGCAAGATGATCCACGAGTTCTCACGGCCAAAAGAATGCACAAAGATCACGGCATGAGTATCGACAATATTTGCAAAACACTCAAAATTTCAAGAGCTAGTTTCTATCGATACATTGCCATGTAATCTGTATTGACTAACAGTTGGAGTTAAGAGCTTTATATCTTGACTCGCACCTATTGGCTTGACTAGAGTAAAAATACTCTAACGCTTTATCCTGAAAATATAATACAATGATTCAACTTTGCTTGAAGAATGGTTTAATATAAAAGGGTAAATTTATTCAAACGTTGCCAATTTAACAGGAGAAACTCATGAAAACAGTATTACTCATTTGCAGTGCAGCAGTCGCTTTAACTTTAACAGGATGCAGTACAACTCAAGTTTCAGTATTGCCCCAAGCCAATAATCAGTACCAACTCATCGCAACGGCATCTTCGTCTACTGATGCGTTGAATGGCGCAATGGATAAAGCCAATGCAATTTGCAAAAAAAACAATCAAAAAGCCATAGTAGTGAGCTCCAACGTTAAATACCAAGGTATGAATCAAAATGCAGAACAATTGGCTGAGATGGCTGCTACAGCAATTGATATGAATTCAAATAATTTCGTATCAGGCCCAGATACCTCCAAAGATTATGAGGCAACTGTAATGGTTCAGTGTCAGTAAACCTTAGATCTTAAGGCAAAGCTTGAAAGCCAAATTGACATTCTGCAAGAAAAAGTGTACAATTAACATAAGTAAAAATAACGGAGAATAAGATGAAAAAATTAATGATTAGCAGTGTTATCTTAGCTGGCTGTATCGGTGTCGCATCTACGGCCTTTGCAGATGGAGTTTCCCTTCAATTCGATACGTCACAATTACCTGCAGAGCTAGTGGGGAATACGTCAATACAATATGGCGGGCAATATACTGTAGGAAATGCAACGTTATATGCCAACTTTAATTGGCTGTTGATAAATTCTGAAGTAGTTCAATTAAATACCGTAAATGCACCTGTCTCCACGGATCAAATTGAGTTTTCTCTGCGTCCAGGGCTTGATTTTATTGTATTGGATACTCCTTCGTCAGCTTATATGTACAATGCTGCACAGCCACAAAATCCAACTTGTCCACAGACATTGTATGGCCATCCCTTCAGCCCAGGAGTATCCACTCTGGCTTTTTCAGCTGAGCCTATGCAGCCCTTGCCAGGAAAATCTCTGTATTTGCCAGGCTATTGGATTGATTGCAAGGTTGTTAATTAGCCTCTACTGTCCAGCTTCTGCTTGTTATAATAAAGTGTGAGCAGAATTAACGCGGATTGGATTGATGTATATTCTAACCGTACATCAACATACCGTATAATGTTATACGGTATAAAGTTGTGCGGTTCGAGTGCTTTAGTTGCCTTGAAGGCCTTCATGATTGATTTACGTTATCTTCTTTTATATTGCATAAAATTATGCAATCAAATTTATGCTGTTGTTAGTGATGGATTTTTGAATCCTTTCGCTCCAATGAGCGTCACACCCCATCTTGATGCAATGGCGCTGCATTTTGAGAAGTTTAATTTACAGGAAAATCAGCCAGCTATATTTTGATTATTTTCCGATCGAGCACTTTCGGGGCGCTGCTCAAAGAACCCCATTATGAATCAGGCCAATGCCAAAGGGGCCAATCAGTACGCCAGCAACCAAATAACCCAAGACCGAGCCTAAGCGAAACCGGCTGGCCAAGGGTACAACAATGCATGCGGCCAATAGAAAGATAAAGACAGCAAATAAAGGATTATTGTTCATGAAGTGGTAAGTGTGGTTAAAAGTTTTTGGTAGTGCGCCGCATGTGTGGCAATTACATCTGCCTCTGCATGCAAAGCACCGTGAAACAGTAAAGGGGCTTGATACTCCATCCCACATAAGCGCGCGGTTTGATCAAAGGGAACGAGTAATTCTGAAATCGGGTAATGATTAGCGCCGCCTTTTTGATAAGAATCTTTTGGACCTCCAGTGCTGATGACGCTCATCAAGCGCTTGCCTTTTAATGCATCGCCGTGAGATCCATAAGCCCAACCGTGGGTTAATACGACATCGAGCCATTCTTTCAGTAACGAGGGGCAGCTATACCAATGAAACGGATGTTGCAGAATAATCGTCTGTGCCTCACGCATCGCCTGTTGTTCATGCGCCACATCAATCTGAAAGTCAGGATAGCGTTCGTAAAGATCATGGATCCCAACTCCGGGAACCGATTGTGCTGCATTCAATAATACACGGTTAACGCGCGATTTTTGAAGGGCGGGATGGGCAAAAATAATTAATACGGGATTCATGACGGTCCTTCACAAAGTGAAAATACTAAAGGTGCTGTCAGGATATCAACTTAATTTGCTTAGCACAATTAAAAAAATGCCCTAGAAAGAAGATCCCCCATCGTTTTTTGATTGGCATTATAGTTGCATATTGCTCCAAATCTAAGTATGCTCAAATTTATAAATTAAGTCTAGAGAAACGTGAGAAAAAGACAAATACACTTTAAAAGCTTAGTAAAACTGAGCCTCATCGGCAGCCTAAGCTGGACCAGCATGACTATAGCCAATACAGTGAACCTCAATCTCAACTTTGGCGCAGTCCTCTCACAATTGTCAAACAGCACTAGCCTCACAACCGCGGAGGGTCTTGAAAAATCATATACTGCGAATGAAGGCACGCAATCAGGCCCTTTTGTGGGGATTGGGGCGGAATATGTGTTGGATCATTTGACGTCCATGCCTTTTGCCTTGGGCCTCGGCGTATCGGCCTATTATATTGATTTGGGAAATATTTCGGGAACTGAAAACCCCTGGGTCACTCCAGGTCTCACTGACACACTCGATTACAGTATGCAGGCAAGCAGTGTTGCCCTGATGTTTGAGCCTCGCTTGACCTACACAGCCTATCACCTCCAGCCTTATATTTTGGGGGGCATTGGTTGCGCTTGGAATAGCTTAAGCAACTTTACTGAAACCACTCCACCAGGCGGAGGAGCCGCAGCTTCCAACCCCTATGGCAATAATACTGAAAGCAGCTTTGCCTATGAAGTGGGGGCAGGCGTTCAATATCCACTTGTGGCAAATCAAAGCTCAGGCTTCATACTCCGTTTCGAATATCGTTATTTAAATTTAGGCCGTTCTGAATTAGGTGGATCTTCAGGTCAAACCACTAACCAACGCTTGACTAGCAACAATATCTCGACCAATGTCGTTGATTTTGGCCTAAGCTATCAATTTCAATAAGGACGCCCTCCATGCTCAATTTCAAAAAATCAATTCAAGCCCTGGCTTTAACAAGCTTCTCTGTGACTGTTTTTGCAGCACCTTTGGGTGTGGCCGCTTTTAGTATTGTCCCCTTTTCCACAAATACTACTGTTGAGTCCGTGGGGCAAACTTCGGTACTGTACACGGTTACCAATAACGCCACCGTCAATATCCCGAATGTCAGTGTTGTGCCTAATTGGAATTCGGCAGGCACAGGCTTATCATTAAGCAATGACACTTGTTCCGGGCAAATACTCGCTCCGGGCTCCGCTCATTCATGCAGCTTTGATGTAGTGATTTCTGGCGCAAATCAGCCCAGCACCTTTACGATTCAGCCCAAAGTATGTGGCTTTAATGGCCAAGTGTGTTCACAAGCAATCAGCACTGCTTCTGTGAACGTCATACAACACCCATTGCCACTCCGAGTGTATGAAGTTATTTCTAACTTAGCCAACACCAGTCAAGAATTGGTCGGCATCAATACGGTCAATACCAGTGATGTGATTCGGGCTGACTTGCAAAACCCAAGCGGAGCAAATGGCCCCCTAGCTATTTCACCTAACGGTCAAACAGTGTACATGAGCTATAAAAGTGAAGATGACACCTACCGTGTGCTCGTCTTCAACGTGACTGCAAATAGTTTGACGCAAAGCGGAGCATCATACAGCTTAACCTACGAGGGTAACTCCTTGATTAACCCAGGCCAAATGATCATCACACCCGATGGAAACACATTATACATCACCAATCAAGGCGATCCGAACCCAGAATATCCAATTTATAGAATAGACCTGAGCAATCCAAACTATAGTGCTGCTGTAAGTGGAATTAGCGATGGTACCGGCGGGTTGGCAGGGGTACTCAAGGCTATGGTTGTTTCTCCCGATGGAAAAACAGTCTATGTGAGCAATGCATATCCTAGTGGACCGCGCGAATTTAATTATATTTTTAGCTTCCCTAATTCTTCTACAACCACAAGCCTCAGCACCATTGCCAAAGAAACAGACCTTACGACGATTCCAGCCTTGCTTATTTCATCTGATGGACGTTTTTTATATGCAACAGGCCAACTTCCTGACGAATTTCTTCCCGCGGCTATTGAGCAATTCGATATCCAGCATGATTTTGAGCTTAACAATACATTTAATCCTGCACCTACTACTAATGGCATCATTAGCATTGCTGCTCTGTCACCCAACGGCACTAATATCTATAGTATTGGAAATCCTGACAGCAGCTTCCTCCTATATTCTATCAACACCACAAATATGTCTTTTATTTCAACAGTCTACCCCTATCACTCTATATTCGGTGTCGGCAATTACAATTACCTTTCTTATTCGCCTGATGGTTCAGTAGTCTGCATCTTGAATTATGGCGCGAGCGGCAATCTGACCGCGCTGTTTAACCCCAACTCACCAAGCAGTGTGACGACAGTCAATCCTGCCAGTGGTGACACTTCAATGTATAGCCATACATGGGGGAATTTTATTAATTAATGCACTCTTTTATCACGGAGCCATATAAATTTTGCTGTAATTGATGAGCCTCTTGCAATATTATTTTCGAACACGGTCAAATAAACAGTGCCAGCTGAACGGATTGACGCCCCAAGTTCTAAAAATAGGGCTGAATTCACCCATAGCCTCTGCCTATCTGTCAAGAGCCTAGCTGAGTACCGTATGTATTTTTTACTGCCAGATAGTTGCCTAAGGCCTGGATTGCTCTGCCACGCGCACCTCCAGACACATCTCCCCTTGACTGTAGTTCAGTTAATAAATCATTCGCAAAATCACGCATACTATATTTTTCAACTTGCCAAAATAACCATGAGCTACGGTAGGCGCGCCGGCATGGCGCATTAAGATCTGTTTCATGATAGTACCAGTGTTGCAGAAAAAAATCGATTTCCGCTTGATAATCACGAATTGATTCTTTACTCAACTCTTTAGTTGCAAACTTTTTATCTCGATAGCGCCCAATCAACAAAAAAGTTGCTGCTGTTTTAATCTGTTCGTGATAGAAAACTTCATCCCTTTTTTTTTCTGAAAAATTTAGCATTTTATACCTCCATGTTTAATTAATGAGTTAAGTCCAAATCGCTACGACTGCCATCAATGCAAATCCAAAGAGCATAAATAGGAACTCCCTCAAATTACAGCAGCGCTCTATCATCGTTGCGCGTTGTAGTCCGTGAAGTGTTCCGATATACAAAAAAGTTCCCGCCGCCAAGGCGCTGAAAATGGGTGTTAGCAAAAAATGGTCACCTGTAGTGGTGCTACTTACCCAATCTCCTAAAAAAATACCCAATGGCGTCATCACTGCAAAAATACTAAAGCAGATCAATACAAGCTTGAACGGCAGGTCACTTTTATTAATCTGTAGAGATAATGAAAAGCTGGCCGCCCACTTATGGGCAATAATGGCGATCGCCAAAATAATAGCCGTAGCCAAATTGGCGCTTATCCCCAATGCCGCGCCTTCTAAAAATGAATGAATGGATAGCATAACGGTAGCCAGAATAGCAATTTGCGCCGTGCTATGTTTGTGGTCATAGAGCTCTCTTGCAACATGCTCTAGGACAAGCAGCAATAAAAAACTGCTCCCTGCAATTAAAAAAGCAAAGGGATACTGGTAGCCCGCAGCAATAAACTCACTGGCTGAATCTCCCAGCATGTGAATTAATCCTGCACCCAGAAAAACCCCACAAGCAATCGCTTCTCCAATTGGAAAATCAAATATTTTTGTGGTCATCTTTTTTTTAAAAGGCACCATTCCTGCAAAAAGGGTGATGATCAGAATCAGTATTGATACGAGCGGTTTAAAATGAATCACTTAATGAAGTCCTCTATTGGTTTTATGCGTATGCGTTCAAACAACCGCATCTACTCAGCCTGAGGGCTTGACCTTATAATGTGAATCCAGACTGAGATCCAACTTGGCATGATGCGGCAAAAGCTTAAGCAAAGCGGCATCTGTCGTGGCGAACTTGATCTCAGTTAGTAAATATTT